>NZ_JABXWS010000071.1:0-33025 GCF_015594425.1 Novosphingobium sp. HR1a | reverse complement strand
CTTCCAATTTCCCCAACGACGATTTTGACCAGTCGGTGTGCGCGACCTCACGACCTGAAACTGT
Source organism: Novosphingobium sp. HR1a (assembly GCF_015594425.1). Lineage (NCBI taxonomy): Bacteria > Pseudomonadati > Pseudomonadota > Alphaproteobacteria > Sphingomonadales > Sphingomonadaceae > Novosphingobium > Novosphingobium sp. HR1a. The sequence continues at coordinate 32,961 of NZ_JABXWS010000071.1, read as the reverse complement.
TTCGCCGTATAACTTGGAAAATGACGCATGGTCCGCCATCAGTGTCGCTTTCCCGTCTAGCATAAATTCAGTCACCAAAACCATTAATCACGGGCGAATTCCGAACACTGACGGTTGTTTAATCCAGGGTGCCTTGCAACACCGCCTCCGTCACTTACTGTTCGTCGTTCCCGCCGGTTGAAAGCCAATCTCTGTCAGCACATTGATCAGCCGCTGGCCATCGCTGCGGACACGGTCTGACCATTCGTGGTGGTCGAGATAACCAAGCGCGGACCGCTGGAAAGCGCCCGCCGCCCGAGTTGCTTCCAGCAGGACGCTTCGAGGGATCTGCGGCTCTGCTTGTTCAAATCTGGATACGGCGCTCGTAAATCCCGCGGTAACGTCGCGGCGTTTGGCAAGAGAGTCACGCTCGCCGGTCTGCTCGATCATGCCAGTTTTCACGGGACCCACTTTGAAGGTATCCACGTTCCTGCTCCCAAAGCTGCCGTCGATTTTGTACGGTCTGCTTTGGAAGCAACCTATCGTGCGGAGAATGGTTCCTGATCCCGCGGCCGGCATCATCAGGCCTTAGACATCTGCCTGCAACCGGTAGCCACTGAAAGCCCCAGGTCGTCTTTCCGCTGGGAGGAACGCCCTTCGCCTATTGCGCTTCCTGGAAGCGATCGCTCTCCAATGGACCCCGTGCAGTATCATCCTTACGCTGGTTCGTAGCGATGGAGAGCATCGCTAGGCCCGCACCGGGCAATAGAAGCGGTCGCCCGGACGTCGCTCCCGCTTGGATGCACAAAACTATCGGCGGGGAAGTTCACCGCGTAAGGCAGACTTCTGCCCCGGTCGCAAGCTACCCGATCCAGCAAGATACAGCTCGAAGGCTTCCTGGCGGTCAGCCGAGACCGTCGGTCTGCGGTAAAGTTCGGCGCTCGCCCATCGGTTCGCCAAGGCGAATGGGGCGACCGGGCGCCCACTGACTGTGAAATGCGATGGTGTCCCGCTGAAACAGCGCCACCACAGTCGAACCAAGGAGGAAACGGCCCATCTCCGCGCCCTTTTCCAGTGAAATGCCGCCGTCGGAGTAGGTCCAATTGGTGATTTTCCCGGCTGCTTTCGGTTTGACCACGCCGTGCCACACTGTGGCCATGCTCCCGACGATCGTGGCGCCGACCAGCACCATCACGAATGGCCCGTGGCGCGGCGAGGAGAAGACGCAGACCACCCGCTCGTTTCGGGCGAAGAGGTTCGGCACTCCGCGCGCAGTGACGGGATTCACCGAAAATAGGTTTCCCGGCACATGGATCATCCGTGTGAGTATGCCAGCACAGGGCATGTGTACGCGATGATAGTCCTTGGGAGACAAATACACGTTCGCGAAGCTGCCATGCCGGAACTGGCTCGACAGGCTGGCATCGCCGCCAAGGAGGTCGGTGATACTGAAGTAATGGCCCTTGGCCTGCAGAATACGATGGTGATCGATGGCGCCGAACTGGCTGATCGCGCCGTCCACTGGATTGACAAAATCCGCGCTCGCCAGCGGACGTGCGTCGGGCTTAAGCGCCCGAGTGAAGAAGTCGTTGAAGCTCTCGTAGTGATCAAGATCGGTTTGTATCGCCTCGGTCATATCGACCTCGTACTTGCGTGCAAACCATCGGATGAGCCGAGCCGTCATCGCGCCGCGTTTCGCCCGGGCGACCCTGCCTGCGAGTGCGGTCAGCCCTTTTTTGGGCAGGAGGTATTGGAGCAGGACCTTGGGGCGATCAGACATGATCGCTCGAATGCTAGAGTTACCGCGATGAACCGCAAGGACGAATTTGTTTGAGCCGTCACGGGAAGCCCGGCCCATCTCCTGTAGCTGTTGCTGAGCAGCGTCCTGACGGTCAGGCGATGCTGGTCCCGCCGTTCGCGCCATCGATTATATCCGTAAGGCAGCTGTCTTCCTGCGAGACGGGGAGCACGTAGACAAGATTGATTTGGACCGGCCCGCATCGAAACCCGAGCAGACTGTGCTCACAAATATTCGGCAGATTCGCCAGTCTGCGGATCGCAAGGCAGGTATGTTGCCGAGCTGCCTTCGCTTCCTCGCTTGATAGGACGGCCCCGAAGTCGGCGTCTTCGCCACCGAAACCTTGGCACAGCTGGGGGGGCGGCGGGCGATGGCTCTGAGGCTGGGCGATTTCCTTCTAAGTCATCGTTCTGGTTATAACTTTACGTGAGCAGCCCGGTGTCACCTACCCTTCGATCAAATCTCTTATCCGGGCTGCAATCGCGTCCATCGCGAAAGGCTTGGTAAGGACATGCATTCCAGGGTCGAGATGCCCATGGCTCAGAACGGCGTTCTCTGCATAACCGGTAATGAAGAGGACCTTGAGATCGGGCCGAACAGAGCGAGCAGCGTCAGCTACCTGCCGGCCATTTATCCCGCCAGGAAGGCCGACATCGGTCACCAACAGATCGATGCGCAAGTCCGAGTTGATGATCTTGAGCCCTGCGGCGCCGTCTACTGCTTCGATAGCCGTATACCCGAGCTCAGTCAGTACCTCCCCGACGAGCATGCGGACGGTTGGTTCGTCGTCAATGACAAGAACCGTCTCGCCCTCTTCAGCCCGCGGTAGGTTGTAGGCGTCTATGGGGGCGTCTTCGGTCTCCGTCTCGCCAAGGTGGCGCGGCAGATAGACGCACACCATCGTTCCATCGCCGACTTCGGAGTAGATGGACACCGAGCCGCCGGACTGCTTCGCGAACCCATAGATCATGGACAAGCCGAGCCCGGTCCCCTCGCCGATCGGCTTGGTGGTGAAGAATGGATCGAACGCCCTGGCAATCAAGTCAGGCGGCATCCCGGTCCCGGTATCGGAGACGCAAAGGGAAATGTATTGGCCTGGCTCGAGCCCACGCTGCTCGGCGCCGCGGTGGTCCATCCATCTATTGGCGGTCTCGATAGTGATCTTGCCCCCATCCGGCATGGCGTCGCGGGCATTGATGCACAAATTCAGAATAGCATTCTCGAGCTGGCTAGGGTCGATCAGGCTCGGCCACAACCCCGCCGCATTCACTGTCTCGATCATGATCGCGGGGCCCACAGTGCGTTGGATCAGTTCCTCCATGCCGGACACCAACTGACGTACGTCGGTGGGCTTCGGCGTCAGCGTCTGCCGGCGTGAGAAGGCAAGGAGGCGGTGCGTCAGCGCCGCTGCCCGCCGGGCGGCGCCCTGAGCTGCCCCGACGTAGCGCTCGACGTCGGTCATCCGTCCTTGAGAGATGCGCGTCTGCATCAATTCCAGGCTCCCGGAAATGCCGGTCAGCAGATTGTTGAAATCGTGTGCAAGGCCGCCAGTAAGCTGGCCCACAGCTTCCATCTTCTGCGACTGGCGAAGCGCATCTTGCGTAGCGATCAGATCGGCAGTTCGATCGGCCACCCGTTGCTCGAGTGTTTCATTGATCTCGCGTAGGGCGTTCTCGGCTCGTTTGCGTTCGGTCAGATCCAGCATGGCGCCGATCATACGCAAAGCCTGGCCTTGCTCATCACGAACTATGTGGCCGCGGTCAAAAACCTCCGCGAAAGTCCCGTCAACCCGCTGAAAACGATACTCCGCTGCCCATAGATCGTTGCTCCCGTCGATCACGGCGTGGATTGCCGTATCGACCCTCTCGCGGTCGTCGGGATGGATGTGCGAGATCCACCAGTCGTCCGTTGGCTCAACGTCGTCCTCAGCGTAGCCAAACAAGACGCGGATGGCTTCATTCCAATCGACATGGTTGGTGGCAAGATCCCAATCCCATATCGCATCATTGGTAGCCTTCGCGGCCAAGCGATAACGGAGCGCAGTCTCTTCGAGAGCCGCTTCTGCGGCGCGCCGAGCAGTCTCGTCCCGCGCGATCTTGATGAAGCCCGTGACTTCTCCGCGGCTGTCATGCAGCGGGCGAACCGAGCCGTTGGCAAAGAACCGAGAGCCATCGCGCCGCACATGGAAGCGTTCATCATTCGCGCAGCCTTGGGCGCGTGCGGTCGCAAGTTCTTGTGCCGGCACCTGGGTAGCCCGATCTTCTGGCATAAAGAGGATTTCCGCGTTCTGGCCGCAAATTTCCTGCGCAGTCCAGCCAAAGACGGTCTCCGCTCCCGGCGTCCAGTCGACGATCGTTCCACCCGCGTCTGTCGTGAAGATAGCGTGATCCTTCACCCCCTCGACGATGCGCCGGCTCCGCTCTTCGCTCTCACGAAGCTTCACGCGGGCTTGATGGGCCTGCGTAACGTCATGCCCTTCCACGAAGATGCCCGTGGCCTTGCCGGCGTCATCGAGGATGGGCTCGTAAATGAAGTCCAGGAACCGCTGGCGCGAGCGCCCGTCCGGTCCTTCGAACTGAATGGGGCTTTCTTCAGCGACAAAACGTTCGCCGCTGGCGTAAACCTGATCGAGCAGTTCGAAGAAGCCTTGGCCAGCCAATTCCGGCAGCGCGTCCCGGACGCTCATGCCAACGAACGCGCGATCGCCTGTAAGCCGCCGATAGGCAGCATTGACGAATTCAAATTTGTGTTCCGGCCCGTCCAAAATGGCGATGAAACCTGGCGCTAGCTCGAACAGTCGGCGCTGGCGGTCGGTATCCGCAAGGCGGCGCCGTTCGCCCAGGATCTGGTCGGTTATCTCGATGCAGGGGCAGAAGAAACCGGCAACCAGTCCGGCTTCATCTCGCACCGGGGTATAGGAAAACGAGAAATGGGTTTCTTCCGGGTAACCCTTGCGTAGCATCAAGAGTTCGATGTCGTCCATGTGGACCGGCACGCCGGCGTAGGCCTGGGCTACGATCGGCTCGAGATCGCCACGGATCTCGGCCCACACGTCCAACACGTCGCGTCCCAGGGCTGCGGGATGCTTGCTGGAAAGGATCTCGGCATACCCATCATTATAAAGCAGCGTACGCTGAGTACCCCAGGCGATGAACATCGGTTGATTGGCTGTGAGCAGCACCCCCACAAGCGTCTTCAGCGGCTGCGGCCAATGCGCAGGGTCCCCTAAAGGTGTCGCTGCCCAGTCGAACGAGCGCATCAGCGATCCGGTTTCGCCCCCGTCCGTCAGGAAGTCAGTGGGCGTCGGGCTAAGCTGTGGATTCGAGGTCATGGTTGGACAACGCTCCGCCGCTCCCAAAGTCCCCAGGCCAGTCGCGCACCCACCCTAACGATCGGCGACCAAATCCCGGATGTGAGAAATGAGTTCCTCGCTCATCCACGGCTTCGAAATGAATTGTCCGGCATCCGGAACCTCGGCGTCCGAAAGTTCATGGCGTCCTGAGGTCAGCAAAAGCCGGATATCCGGCCAACGCTGGTGGACGACCCGAGCTAAATCCAAGCCATCCATGCTTCCTGGCATGTCGACGTCCGAAAACAGCAGCAAGACATCCTCATGTGCCTGCAGAATACGCAGCGCCTCGTCGGCGTCAGCCGCTTCGAGCACCTCAAACCCGGCATCCTCCAAAATCTCCGCGCTTACCATGCGTATTAGCGTTTCGTCTTCGACGACAAGAATACGGGTCTTCACTTCGTCCTGCGGCATTTTCCGGCTCTCCTGTCAGGCGATGCCTGACCTATGGAAATGCCGGAAGCGCGAACTGGTTCACGCGCGTTTATAAATCAGGCGGGTAGGCACGTATCGTTACGGTCCCGCGATGCTCCTTGCCAATTTATGCGGTCGCATAACCTACCGGCTTATGGAATTCGGCGATGGTGGGGTCGGCATCCTGCCTTCCGGTTCTATCAGCCGAAAGAGCGACCCTCAGAGGCGGAACGGCGTTTGTCCAAGTCTCCGGCCGCTTCCACGTCCAGAACAAAATCAATCCCGGCCCTGTCCCTCATGCCGACCAAGAGGACATAATCTAACCCCGCCAGTCGCCTCATGTTAGTAACGGTTCGTCGCAAATTTTGCAGCGCGCCAAACATAGTATAGGGCGCGTGCATGATGTTGGATTGACATCGGCCTGGAGAAACGAGGGTCGTGTCACATGGTGTCTGACATCCGCCACTGCGAATTAATGGTTCAGCGCGAAGAGCAAAGGGCCGCAGAGGCCCCAACGCCTGAGGCCGCCGAAAGCCATCTTCAGTTGGCAATGCTGTACCGGACTCAGTGCAAAATTCTTCGAGATCGCTTCCAAGACGAAGGACCGCCGGCCGCGGCTGATGACAGCCCTTCCGGTTAGCGTCGACGGAAAACGCCCAGCAAATTGTTCAAAACATAAGTTAGAGCACTGCCGCGCAATTATGTTGGCCCCAGCCTAATTGCCCATGTTAAGGTGCGTGATCGCCAGGCCGTTATAAGGTTTGCCGGCGACTGAGAGATGCGTGTGCTCCCGCCTGACGGGAGTAACATATGACGGCCTCTCCTCTGGACCTTATGGTCAGTAAGCTCAGTACCAGGACGCACCTGAATCAAGATGACCGGCGCGCAATCCTGAAGCTGCCGTTTAGCCTAAGGACGTACCAAGCTCCTACATATGTGGTCAGGGAGGGCGAACCGCCAAGGCAACATTGCGACTTCATCCAGGATGGCTTCGCGTACCGTCAGAAACTGACGGCGAATGGCGCTCGGCAGATCGTTACGATTCACTTGCGTGGCGACTTTATCGATCTCCAGCATCTGTTTCTCAACATTGCCGATCACAACGTGCAGGCGCTCACGGAACTCACCGTCGTCGCCATCGAACGCGACGCGTTGCAAACTATCGCGCTGGAGCGGCCTGCGGTAGGCAAAGCCATGTGGATTGATGCGCTCGTCGATTCCTCAATCTATCGGGAGTGGGTCATGAACGTGGGGAGGCGCGATGCCCGGACACGCATCGCGCATGTGCTCTGCGAAGTATGGCTGCGCATGAAGGCTGCGGGCTTCGCCGTAGAAGATGGCTTTGAATTGCCTTTAACTCAGGAACAACTAGCAGATGTCGTGGGCCTAACCCCCGTCCATGTAAATCGAACGCTGAAGTCTCTCCAAGACGATGGAGTTCTTTACCGTGACAAACGGTACATGAGCTTTTCTGACTGGCACAAGCTGGCGAGAATTGGCGATTTCAGCGCGCTTTATCTTCATCTAGATCAGGCCATGCCCGGAATCCCAGGGACCGCAGTTAAGTCAGGATGACCTACCTTCGCAGACCCATTGATCCCGCTTACCTGCCAGCGTCATCGCTTCCACCCTCTAGAGATGTCCGCACCGCCCCTGGAGCCGACATTCCGGGCAGGCAGCTAGCGCCCTGAAAATAGAATAGTGATCGGAGAATATCAGCCCCGAATTGACGTACATTCGTCAGATGGCTTCCGGGACTCGCGTGCTATCGCATCGACCCGGTCTTCGCCGGCTACCGTTCCCCATGGGCCCGGCGGGAACCGACGCGGCCTTGTATCAATGAAATTGATCTCGCAAGGCACCCCGGGTGTGGCTCCGCGTTATCGTAAGGAACGCTTGTGCAGGTCGTTTGGGAGAACGAAGTTGAACACCCAGCAAGGATCTCAGACATCGAACTTCAGTAACGCGTTGCCGAACGGTACTGCTTTACTGGTGATAGACATGGTCAACTGCTTCGATTTTCCCGGCGCAGACATACTCAAGCCGGAGGCGCAGAAAGCCGCGTTGGCTATTTCACACCTCCTCAGTGAAGCTCGCCGGGGCGGCTACCCGATTATATATGTGAACGACAACTTCGACCAATGGCATTCCGAAAAGTCCAAGCTTATCGAGACGGCACAAGCCGAGGCAGATAGTCCTGAGCTGGACGCCATTTGGCCCCGCGACGGCGACTATTTCATCATCAAGCCGCAGTTTTCCGGCTTTTACGCCACTAATTTGCCGGTCCTGTTACCAAAATTGGGCATCTCTAAGCTCATTCTGACAGGGGTGGCGACCGACATCTGTGTCCTTTTCACAGCTGCGGATGCACATATGCGAGACTATCGGCTGTGGATTCCAAAGGACGCGGTGGCGGCCGAGTCGAAGGAGAAGGGCGAATGGGCGCTCGAAGTTATGCGAGACTCCATGAAGGCAGAAGTCTCGGCAACAACTCACCTCACGATTGCCGACTGGTCGGGGAAATCGTTCAACTCCAATTAGACTGAATGACTGACCGGCTGACGCCGGTAGGATCATGCGGCGGGGCTGAAGCCATCCTTGTGGGTATGCTTTTCGAGATACCGCATGATGATGTCATCGGTGATGTTGCCGGAGGTAGTCGAGAAGTAGCCGCGTTGCCAGAAGCGTTGCCCCCAATACCGCTTGCGGATGTGCTCGAACTCCTGCTGGATTTTCCGTGACGATCGCCCCTTGGCACGGCGGACGAAATCGCTGACGGAAACGTGCGGCGGGATTTCGACGAACATGTGCACGTGGTCCTTCGACAGTGCCCCATTGATGATCGTCACGCCCATCTCGGCGCAAACTTGCCTGATAATTTCCCGGACCCGCAGGCGCACGTCGCCATGGAGCACCTTGAAGCGATACTTGGGTGCCCAGACGAGATGATAGCGATGATGGAATGTCGTCGTTTAATCGCAGCTCCGTCAAGCGCAGGCCGACACTTTTTGATCAACTGCCGGTTTCTCATAGATAGGATCGTAAACGTGGGCGCTCAGTTGTGCCTGGAATATCGTTTGTCGGGTACAGGGTCGTTTACGCGGTCGAGACATGCCCGCCGCAGGATAGGTCTTCGAAGGCGGGATCTTCCAATGTGTGACACGCACTTTGCCGCCACGGCCGCAAATGCCTCGACATTAACGGAATGATCCTGTCCGCGTCCCGACAGGGACGGATTCTCACGTCCACATGGGCGCAAGCGATAGCGAAGGTCTGCGCAGCATATGATGTGTCTTACCGGCCGGCCACTCAATTCACGCATCGGCGCGGACCGATTGCTGGAACAACTCACCTGTTCGTAGCATGGTGTGCATGATCACGGAGAGCTTACGTGCGACCGCGACCGCAGCGCGCTTGAAGCCCACCTTTTCCCAAAGCCTGAGCCCCCAAGTCCGCAGGGCGCTATCGGTTGTGGTGCGCGTCAGGATCACGGTCGCCGCTTCATACAGTAGTCCGCGCAGATAGTTGTCGCCGCGCCGGGATATATGACCATCATAGTCCACCTCACCCGACTGATAGCGCCTGGTGGTCAAACCGATCCAGGCGCCTACCGAACGCGACTTTCTGAAGTTCTCAGGATCTTCAATCGCAGCCACGAAAGACGAGGCCGTCACTGCGCCAACGCCCGGAATCGACGTCAGCAGCCGACACTGCTCGCTCGTGCGCGCTGTAGTGACCAGCTGCTTGCTCAATTCGGTGGCGCGAGCCCGCAGGCCCCGCCAAGCTTCAAGCAGCGGCAGGATAATCTGCTCAAGCCCCGCGTTATCGCGCAGTAGTTGACGCACATGGCCTTCAAACACACTACCGCCACCCTTGGGCACGACGAGCCCGAACGTCTTCATCAAACCGCGGATCTGGTTTGATAACTGGATCGTCATCTTGAGCATCTTCTGACGAGCCCCCACCAGCGTGCGGGTCAGCATGCTGTCGAAGCCCTTCACGCGCACCTCGCGGTAAAAACCGACCTCGGCGAGTTGCGCGAGACCATCCGCGTCGTTCGCGTCGGTCTTGTTCGGCGCCATATCAAGCGCTGCCTTGGCATGGCGAGCATCAATGCAAATCGCAGGAACGCCTTCCTCCTTCAGCGCATGATAGAACCAGACTGACAACGGCCCCGTTTCGAACACGACACGTTCGGCCTGCGGCGCACGTTTGCGCAGGACCTCGGCTATCAGTTGAGGGTCGGAAGGGCACTTGCCCCGCCAGATCCGCCGGCCATCTTCGCGCACTGAGACAAAGGTGTCTTTCAAAGATACGTCGAGCCCGATAAACTGCTTCAAGGTTGTCCTCCGTTGATGCTGGGCCCGGTGTCGATCGTGAGCCCGCTTTCATCCTATCGGGGGGCAACCACCCTTCCAACGCATCGCAACCGCGCCGGAGGTCCTGCCCCGCGATTACCCTATGTGTGACAACCGCTCTTGTAGCGCATAGCCTGTAACCTCGGGAAAAACGGAAGACTTACGCCCTTCAGGCGGTCTTCCGTTTTTCCCGAGGTTACAGGCTTGCACGCGAGTCTACGGCTGAAGCCAGTATCCGACTGGAAGTCGGAGGGGTTCCTCCCCGAAAGAGGACTCTAAACGACTTATCAGGCCTCCATAATGTCGAACTAATTCAGGCCCGTGTATTCCTTCTCGCCACTCTTTTTCTCCTGCTCCATCACCTTAACATGCGCAATGTTGTAACCTACAAACGTAACTGCCACGATGGCCAGAACGATACCGATCACAGCTACCGCAGCGCGTCCTTTTCGCTTGGCACTCGGCAGATCGGATTTTTCGCGACGCGTATTCATGAGGCCTCCGTCTGATTGCACGCTGGGGTCGACCAATTCGCGATTGCGTCGGTCAGGCACAGCCCTTGCCAGCAAGGGCTGTGCCCGTTTGGAATTCGTCAATCGCCCTTCGATCCAGAATTCGTATTGCCGCCTGGCTTGAGTTCTTGATCGCCGAGCTGGCCGCTGCCGTGATAACCCATTGTCGACTGGCCGCCGTGACCCATCAATGTGTTGGCGAAGTCTTTGCGCTCGGCATCAGACTTGCCGGTATGCGGGTTTGGATAGGGAGCGCCCGCGTCACTGCCATCGCTGGCGCCCCACTCGCCTTGTGTATTCACGCCGTCCGGCGCGCCAGGTCGGCCGTCATGCGGCATGGCTTGCAAGGCATGACCGGACGACGAGCCCCAGTCCGCATGCGTAGTGCTGCGATGGGTCTCATCGATCTGCAGCTTACCCCCACTCTGATAGTGGTTGAATTCCTCCATAAAGCGCTCGGACATTCGGGATTTTTCGTCCGGGGGAAGCTTGTCGCAGAGCGCTGGCAGCCACGTTCCCTCTTCCTGATACATGTGCTGTTGCAGAGCTCCTTCAATGTGCCCCAGCTTTTCCTGAAATTCCTCGGACATCGGATCCAGTTTTTCCAGCTTGGCCAACTGGATTTTGGTCATCGAATGCTCTTCGTACGCCATAACGGCATGGGTCTTGCTCTCATATTCAGATATGTCCGGATAGAGCACAGCCTCCTCGGCCATCGAATGCGCAGTCAGCAACTGAGCCAGTTCCCGTACACCCCATCGCCGGTCTTGCGGGTTGTTAGCGTTCCTGACCTCCGTGATCAGCCTTTCTATTCGCTTATGGTGGTCGAGGACCGCTCCAAGCCATGGTTCGGACGTCGCCTTTACTTCAGCGAGACGACGGGCTTCGGCGCGTGCGTGATCGGATGCGGCGGGCGTGACCGCGGCGGCTATCCTATCTATAAAAGACATCGAGCTTCTCCGTTACTCGGGCTGGCATCTACCGCGATGTACGAAGATCAGACGTAACGATCGCTTCCAGGCGGCGGCTGCCCTGCCGGTTCATATAGGCCGAACATGGACCAATGGCCTTCGGTTCCAACCGACGGCAAGCCAATTGTAAGGATGAGACGCGCCGTTTCATGCCTCAGCCAAGATCCGGAAGAAACGAGGGTGTGTGCCCTTGCCAGAATATGGTCGAGCCTGAAGCTTGCGCCGCAAAAATACGCGGCACCGACAGCACGAAGGCGATTTACCTCCAGTCCGATGCGGCCCGGCTTATTCCGGGCCGAAATTTCGCGAAATGCGGGAGCCCGACTCGGATGAAGCGCATTCTTAGGCTATGACAAAATTTCAAAAGCGGCGACTGGCTCTCGTCCTCGCGGAATCCACGGTTCAACGCCACTGGCAGGAGCGCGAGCTCGCGCGCGAGGGATATGAAGTTCGCTGCTTCCAGAAAGCGTGGGACGCGTTGGCGATGTTTGGCACCGAGATGCCCGACATCGGGGTAATCGGCCAGGCGCAGGATACTGAGTGCCTTGAGTTATTGATCGAGGATCTCGAACGCTACGGGGTGCCGGTAACTGCGGTAGAACCTTTCCGAGACGCGATGCCTCCGGACAGGGCCCTGCTTTTCTCACGGACACGTGGCCGCGCACCGCAATGGCATCACGCTTGAAGCCTATGGGGCGGTCAGCGGATTTTTACGCGGCTGCTGCGACATTTCGATACGTTGTTTCAGAGGACTACCAATGTTGGACTTCAGACAAGCCACCGCTCAAACCGAAACCGATTTGTACTTTTCTGACCAGTTCCAGCAGTCGCTTGCGACCTGGAATCGCAAGCGACTGGCACCCCAGTTTCCTGACGCGGATTGGATGCAATCGCTCAAAAATGACGCGCAGATGCAGATCATTGAGGGCGAATTCCTCGAGCACCTCCGCGGCTTGGTACAGGAGAGGGCAAGTCTCGCACCTACTGAGGCCGATGATTTTATCGACTGGTTTGAGGGGCTTAGCGATACCGGGCCGGGACAGAACGATACGCTATTCCCGTGGTTGGCTGAACAAGCGTCCCGCGAAGACCTGCGATGGTTCTTTGAACAGGAAGCTGCCGGCGAAGCAGGTTTCGACGATCTCGTTGCCATGACTCAGATTAAGCTTCCGAACCAGGCAAAGCTCGAACTCGCCCAAAACTATTGGGACGAGATGGGCTGCGGAAATGCAAAGGGCATGCACGGCCCGATGCTGCAGATCGTCGCGGAGGCCCTCGACGTGGACCCAACGATCCAATCGACCGTCCCGGAAAGCCTGGCGTTGGCCAACGCGATGACTGGGATGGCTTCCTCACGGCGATACGCGTGGCATTCCGTAGGTGCCCTTGGCGTAATCGAGCTCACCGCGCCCGGTCGCTCGGCCTTGGTAGCGAAAGGTCTGCGCCGTATCGGCCTGTCTAATCGCCAGCGACGATATTTTGATTTGCATGCCGTCCTGGACGTCAAGCATAGCGAGACATGGAACCGTGAGGCTCTGCGCCCGCTGGTCGAAGAGGACGGCCGTCGCGCAACGGCGATCGCTGAAGGCGCCTTGATGCGGCTGCTTTGTGGTGAACGGTGCTTTGATCGCTACCGCGCTGAGCTTTGGGACAATGCGACAACCCTGGCGGCTTGAACGGCATATTCTAAAGCGATCGCCGTCGAAAGCCAGATGTCGACGAGCGCCGTGTTCGCATTCCGTCCGCCGCTACCGCTCATCGCCGCCGGCGCACGGCACGGCCCGGGTCGAGCCTTTAGTGGTCACGCCTTATCTCTGTGCATGATTGGGGGCGCCGCTGACGCTCATCCGGGCGGCTATAGCGGTACTTGCCCTCGCTGTTCCCTTGACTTGCACGCTGATACGTCAGTAGGCGCGCCCGCTTTCGATGATATCGGCGGCGAGATCGCCCTAAAAATAGATGGGCCAAGCAAAGCTGCAAGATGGGCTTCCGCGGCCTTTCCGCGGCGGTTCACCCCGCAACGCAGATAACTCTGGTCAAGATCACGGCGCGAACCTGCTCTTCGGTATATGCGTAATGCGGCAGGCAAGATCGGCTTCGCCGGAGGCGATGATGTAGTGATCGCCCCCGTCCGCGATCCCCGTGGTGAAGACGACATCGCGAACGTACATCTGATGTTCGAGTGGCCGGGTCAGCTCAGGATTAGCTTCCAGCAGCGGCGCGTCGTCGGTACGGAGCACGATGCTGGGATCGCCTGCGTCCAGGATTGACCAGTACGTTCGATAGATCCCGACGATCTCCTTTGGCTCTACGCCATGCCAGAGGGTCAGCCACCCGCCGGCTTCAATGCCTCGCGTAAGTACCGGAGGGCTACCGCCGCCCATTCGGGCAGTTGCGAGCGTAGCGGCATGCGGACGGATGCCAGGCCTGGCATGCGGTTTCCAGAACAAGGCATCCGGCGAACGGGCAAGATTGATCGAGGGGCCAGCACGCCATTCGCTTCCGGGCGGATAGGCGAAATAGAGATCGCCCAGCGGCCGCGTCTGCGCCCAGTAATGGCCATCAATAAGTCCCTCGAAGATCAGCATATCCTTGTTCTGGTGGTCGAGCACGATATCCGCGAAGGTCCAGTCGAGCCCATTGTCGGAAGTGTAGAGCGTAGTCGAGTGGCGCTCTGGGCTGACCGAACATGTGGTCATCAGCCAGCGTTCGCCGACTTTGCTGATCCGCGCGTCCTCGACGCCGTAGCATTGTAGGCTGTTGCGCGGGCCGATCGCCCGGTCGTAATGGATCGCGACCCGTTCGGTGCCGTCCGGCGTGAGCTCGACCGGCAGAAGCCATGACAGGGAAGTCAGCGCCATGATCTTCCACCCCCCGCTGCGCAACATGAACTTACGCGGATCGGCAGTGTCGACATGCTCCAACGGCCACGCATCCAGCACGAAGCGACCGCCATTCCCGTCCTCCCAGCGAATCGCATGGATGTGGTTGTCGAAGACCGGCTGGCGGAGGGCCTCGGCCACGCGCACCATCATCAGCAGATTGCCGTTAGGCAGCCGCGTAAGGGCGGGGTTAAAGGCGCCCAGCACATAGGTCTCGGCATCGAGATGTCCCGCCAAAGGCGAGCGTCCCAGATCGATATCGTCCGGGACCAGAACGAGCTTGTCGATGTCGTACGTCATTCCTGCTCCTGAGCGCGGGGAGTGATGGTGAGCTGCTGGACCACCGTTCGACGGGGCTGTGTCAGCAGGTAATGGACGCCGACGGCAATGTCCTCGGCCCGCAACATCGTCTCTTGGATAATCATCTGCCGCTGCTTTTCAGCCGGAATGTCAGGGTATTGGATATCCGCCCCCGTCTTACCTGGTTCGACAAGAGCAACCCTGATGCCCTTGGGACCAAGCTCGCGGCGCAGCGCTTCTGAAAAACCCGCGATACCGGCCTTCATGCCGGCGTAGACCGTCGATCCAGGCCCAAGCACGTGCGCTGACATCGAACCGATCAGGACGATATCGCCCTTGTCGGCGAGCAGCGCCTGCGCTGCATGTGCGCTCAACAGATAGGCGGTGAAGTCGACCGCGACCGCATAGCGCACCTCCTCCGCCGTCATTTCGGACAATGACTGGGCCGGCACAGCGGCGTTGATCACGGCTATGTCAGGCGACCCGAGCGAATTGTTCGCCGCTTGGAAGAAGCGGTCGAGTTCCGCCGGCTCGGCGAGGTCGACAGCGATGCCATCCCCCTGCCCCACCTCGCGGATCCGCGCGAGCGCATCATCGAGATGTTCGGGCGTTCGCCCGCAGATGAAGACCTCTACCCCCTCGCTGGCGAGCAGAACGGCGATGGCGCGACCGATGCCGGTGGTACCGCCAGTAATGATTGCCTTTCGGCCCTGAAGCGGGCGATGTTCCGTATGCGCGTCCGAAACCCCGATCATGCGCTATGCTCCTCCTCGTTCCAGGTTATGGTCAACCGGCCACGTGCCGGAACGTTGAAATCAATGCGCTCGGTGCCTTGGGGCGTTCCCCGCAGGACATCACCCCCGTCGCCGACCACTTGGACGCGCGGAAGGGTCGCGCGTCTCTCACGAATGAAATTGAGTGCGGCCTGGCACGTCTCGCCCCCATCGAGGACAATGCTGAGTGACCGGTCGCCGATCCGCTCGGTGCCGCGGATGAAGTGGTCGCAGAAGATTTTGAACGGTGCCCCTTCAACTGTGTGGAAACTGCGGGTGGCAAACACTAGCGCAGCGCCTGCACCGTATATCTCCTGCCCGACCTGCCCCGGACACTGTCCGTCAGGATAGAGATCCTCGAGGGGAAACGAGAGCTTGCGGTCGATGTGGCCATTGCGGTTTTCAGTGGCCAGGATGTCGGCGGGCAGCGCATCCGGGTAATAGTACCAGGCGCGGTCGAGCGCGTACTTGCAGTATTCCGCGACGAGCATGCGCACTGCGGGATCCAGGTCGGGCCCGCTGTCGTCGAGATAGGCAGCGAACGCCGTGAAGGCGTCGAAGCACTCGTAGATAGCCATGTACGGAGCATCCTGCAGGCAGGTTGCCCCGAGGAAATTCTTGTAGTGCGCTGCGTGCTCGAGCCGGCTTTCCCATATTTCGCAGTTGTGGAAAAAGCTGGCGAGATAGACATAGCTCTGCTCGGCGTAGACCACGTCGTTGGTGATGCGATAGAGCCGCATGCACGCTGCCGCACCCCAGGCCGTAAGGTTTGCCTGATAGTTCAGGTTGAAGCGCATCCCCATTGCGGCGTCGATCGCCCGCTTCGCTTCATCCAGGAACCGCGGATCGGCGGTCAGTTCGTGGGCCTGCAGCATGATCTGAGCATAGAGGCCGCCGACGTCGGTCTGGCCGCGATCGTCATTGGCTGTGGCGGTAATGACGGAAAAGTCCGTCACGTCGTACTGAATCGGCCACTTGTAGTCGAAATGCCGCGCGGCGGAGATTCCGAAATCAATGCACTCCAGGAAAAGTTTCCTCGAGCGCTTGTCTCCCGCCAGAGCCATGCGCGCGAGGTTGAGCATGGGGTGGTACAGATACCAGCTGTCGACGGCGTTTGCGTCCTTGTCGTCGCCGACATTTGGCAAGTATCGGCGCAGCGCCTTGAGCTTCGGATCGTAAAAGCGGCGCAGACCGGCGCGCAGTTCGGCTTCCAGAGGATGGGCCTCACCGCTCCAGCGCCCCCAGTCGAAGACGGCGGCGAGCACCGACACCTGTACCATGGAATCCGGATATTCGCTCGCCGTGTAGGGATGCACATAGCGATGCCCGTAGTGCCGGATCGTCGCTTCGGGAGCCTTGTCCAGATCGACAAGCGTTCGCTCTGCCCGTTCGATCCAGTCCCGGTACTCTGTTTGGGGTAGCGCAATCAGCTTGTAGGCCTCGCCCAGCATTTGCAGGAACTGGCGGGCGGACTCGCGCTCGTGCGGCGGGGCGTGATGGCGGAACACCACGATCGCATCAGACAACGTGACTTCCACCCCGGCCTGCAGCGGCGCCGACGGCGGCGTGCCGGACTGCGCGGGCGTAGGCGGCAGGTAGCCCAGCTCGGGCCACAGCCCACCCACCGCTCCGTCCGGACTGGTCTTGGTTGCCCGGTAATAGTCGTTCATCGCCGTGAGATTCTGGAAGTACAGAACGTTGCCGAAAGCGGGTTTGTCGATCCGAAAATAGAGGACGCCGCTGTTTAGCCCGCGCTGCGCCGCCTCGACATGGCCCTCGGCACCGAGCGGATCGTCGTCGCCATCAAGAGGATAGAGGTCTCGAGGCAGGAACGGGATCAACGTCGGCGTCGATGGCGAGAACTGCACCGTCACCCTGATGTGTTCGAGCGCGTCTCCCCCCGTTGCCACGGTGATCCTATGTTGCCCAAGCACGCTGTCGAGGCGCAGGCGAACCACCTCCTTCGCCCGGGCCTTTTCGCAGGTGCACTCGAACGGCGCGCTCAGGTATGCCGCGCGTAGCGCGATGCCGCCTGCGCCCGGCCGCCGGACCATCACCCAGAGCGAGTCTCGCGACTTCAGGACCTCACCCACCAGCTCGCCGAATGCGAACGTTGCCACGCTCTTCCCTTCGCCATCGGCGAGGATTTGCCGAAGCGCGGAAACGTATGGACTGGCGGGACTAACCTGTTTTGCGATCACGCCGCTTGAGGGAAGCCGCGTCTTTCTAGCGATATCGGTCATAAAGCTTCAATCCCCGAGGAACTGCCGATGCTGGCGGGGATAACGATTGGACACGGGAGCCGTTCCGCTATGGTGAATCTCGCGTTCCGCTGCGATCAGCCAAGCAGCACAATACCTGGACTAGCCTCCCGGGAGCCCAAGCCTAGGTCCGCTGCAGCGCCAGAAACGGTCTCGCAACCGCTCAGAACCTGGGAGTGATGATACCACTTGACTGCGGGCTTCGGCACGTGGCGTCTTTCTCAATCGAAGAAGCGAGCGGGTTGTGGAAAGAACGCAATATTCTGGAACGGAGCCTCGCCTGTCCCGTTGCGAGATCACGTTCAGCAAAAGGTATGGCAATGGACAAGGACAACAAACGCAGCCACCCGGATAAGGCGCATGGCGATGATGAGAACGAGGAAAGGCTCAATCCCGGCATGAACTCCGAGGGTGCCGGCGGGGCTGGGGCAGACCGGACCAAGCCGCGCGATGGCGGAGCAGCTGAGAAATTTCCGCTAGACAGCACCGACGGCGAGCAAGCTGGTACCCAGCGAGATCCGAAGCACCGGGGCGAAGACTAACGGCCTTCTACCCGGTTTGTCGGGGCTTACGCGGGGGGTTTGTCCGCAGCCGACTCGGTCGCAAGTCTACTGGTCGCCTACATTAGCAGGGGCTGCGCCTCCAAAATCTAATCGCGCTCGCTCGGCGCCACGTATGAGGCGTGGTGGCTCACGGCGCCTTGTCACTGTCGATGATCGGGGCAACCGGTGAGGCTCATAAAGGTTGTTGGTGCTCGGGCCACTATGATGTCTGTGATTGAGTGAGCGAGTGGGCGATCCCGAAGATACCATGAACGATCACGTCACCACGCATAGGCGTACTCACAACGTGCGCAAGATCGTGATTATTGCCATCGCATTGCTCGCCATGTTTCTGATCGCTCTTGCCGTCGGCTCGACGTCTATCGGCGTCCTTCACCGGCCGGGCGCCGATCCCGGTCCGCTGATGCGAGCCGAGCCCCGGCGGATTGACATGGTGCTGAGGCGAGCGGGCACCGGCAGCTTGCTCATTAGTTGAAGCAGCAGAGAAGCCTATCGAGAGGAGGATGACGTGCCCCCGGCAGTCCGCTTTTTCCTGGCGGCACCCTTTTTGGCCGCAGCCATTTTGCTTTCCATTCCAAGCACGCTTTGCATGTACGCAGCCCGGCTGATCGAGGGCGAGGCCTAAGTATTTGCGCTCGCCGTTCGAACGATTCTCGCCCAGCAGCAGGGCCTTTCGCCGGGCAGATGCTGGCTCGTGAAGAGCCAATCCTATGGGTTGGACCCTCGGCGATGCGCACGCGCATAGCGGCGAAGCGGGTGCTCAGCCTTCCTTTTCGTTCCCCGCCGCCAGCTGAGCTGTCGACCATTTCGCATCCTGGAGCAGAGCATGAGCCGCCCTAGATTTGACATCGAGCACGTGCCGGACACGTGGCCGGACGCGCTCCACCACTGGGAAGATCAATTGTACATCGGCGCGATAGACCTTCTGGTGCTGGGCAATACCGACGGCCCAGCATAATTCCCGGGTGGCGAGTGCCTGCCGGAACGACGGAGAGCCCATCGCCGGCATCAGCCAGGACGCAGCCGAAGCGAACGCCGGCAGCGCTTGCGCGGTGGATTTCCTCCACGGCAAATGTGTCCGGCGAAGGCTCTGTCGCTGATTGGCGCGGCCCGAGACCTTACCGCACCAACACGACGGCCGGATGGCTTAGCCAAACTCTGTTCGAGTTAGCGTTGTCCGGCGAACGAATGCTGCAGTAAGTCCTCCTACCCCAGCTTCTTCATAAGCCGCCCGGCAGCGCCGTGCTCGGCAGCCAGATTGCGATTGTAGGCAAGCGGCATGCGCGGGCTCTTCCACCGCAAGGCGTCCATGATTCCGGCGAGGTCCTCACCGCTGGCGAACAGGTCCTGGTTGAGCCCGACCCGCGTCGAATGTCCGCTGACCCGCTTCAGCCAGTGCTCCAGGTCATCCTTCGTCAGATCCGGCAAAGCCCCCTGGTCGAAAGCCCGCCGGATGATCGCCCGCCAGATCGGCCCGATCGAGCCCGGATGCAGAGCGGCCTCGCCAAAGCTGTATTCGGTGCGCGCCGGAACTGCGGGCTTGGGCAACGTCTTGCACAGGTCCCAAATCTCCCGCCGCGATATCGTCGACAGGTCACGCCCGGGCACCCGGGCCCGCGCCTTGTAATGCCGCACGATCACCCGCCGGAATAAAGGGCCAGTGACGATGCTGGCCGCTGCGGCCCAGGCTTCTACCGCGCGCACGGTCCGCGGGCTGAGGAACGCGGTGGCCCCCTCCCCTTCGCTGTCGCCCTTGCTACGCGCGATGGTCAGCAGCCGTGCGTCGGGATCGGTTGCCGGCACGATGTGCTCCAGCGTAACCGCGACCAGTTCGCTGGCGCGCAGACCGGTGTCGTACGCAAGACTGAGGAGCGCGCGGTCGCGCAGACCCATGGGATGCGCGCCGCAGGTGTCGAGCAGTGCGCGAAGATTGAGCCCGCGGGCAGAATCGCGCTCGACATCGGAAACCGGGCCCTTGAAGCGCAGCGGGGCCGCCTGGCGCTGCGCCACGCCCTTTTCGCGGCGGATCGCTGCCAAGGTCAGCTTGACCAGCGGCGCGGTGGTGGGATCGACGAGCCCGAGCAGTTGGTGCAGCCGGGCAATTGAGGCTTTGTAGCGCGCGAGTGAGGCCGGCTTGGCCCCCTGCCCTGCGCGGAACTTGAGATAATCGGACACATCCTGCGCGCTCGCCGGCAGGGCGATCCGGCGATGCTGGCGGCACCACAGATCGAAAGCGGTCAGGTCCGAGCGCAGTGCCAGCAGGGTGTGGCGCGAGGCGGCGGCCTGGAAGGCCTCTAGCAGGGGCGCGTCGATCACCACCCGCTCGGCCGTGCCCAAGGCGGTCACCAGCGGGAGCAGTGCCTTGCGGTCAGGCTTGTCTTCCGAGGTGTCGGCGGAACTTCAGGGCCAGTACGGCCGTCGTCCGGGGGTATAGGAAAAAACGAGTCCGGCGGTTTAGGCACGTGTTTCCTCTCAAGCTTTTCAAAATACGTGGAAATTAGCCGTTTCGGCGTTCTGGCAGCACTCTAGCGCCGACAATATGGTTATGCAATAACTGCACTTATCGTACGTTCGTGTTTTTGAATATCCGAAGTAACATTTTAATATTGCGCAACATGTAGATAATGATTCATCGAAATACATCTTTGCCAAATCTCACACGAAGATGCGTCGCGACAGAGGTCGAATATTGCCGTTGCCGCCATAAAGTCGGGCTATGATAGACGCCTATCGCCTTCCAATAATCTCCAGTCGAATTCAGCGCCGACAAAAACACCCAGCGCGCTGCCTCAGCATTGAAGCAGGCATCAGAACGCAGCCAATTACGAACCTGACCTTCTGACCTGCCCATGCCCGCCGCGATGCGAGGCACCCACCAACTGTTGATCTGCAGTGGCCCCAGATCGTGCGAACCATTGCTGTTGCGAACTTCCGCGCCGAGCCAACCGGCCTCCTGATCGCGAAGGCCCCACAGCGTCCGTTCGAGCCATGGGTGCCCAAGCGATGCCTTGCGGATGCAGGCACCAATGATGCGCTCCTCTACCATGTTTCGAGACCGTGCAGTCGCCTGGCCTGGCGAGAGCGCAACGCTGACCATAGACGCGAGCATGAGCAGCCAATGCTGAGGCATCAGTCACTTCTCCTTTTTCCTGGCATCGAAACGGCCGGTTCAATGACTTCACTCAGACCTTGTATCGCTTCACCGTTGAGCAGAGCCAGCAGCTCTCGTCCGGAAGTGATCCGGACAGCGCCGGAGTGACTCACAGCCCTTCGGCTTCGAGGCCGGTCCGTCCCGTATGAATGAACAGGCCGCGGCATCCGCGGGACTGGCACAGCGTCTGGAAGGCAACGACATGATCGGGCCGAATAGTACCCGCGTAGCGTTTCGCCTGAATCAGCCAGATGGCGCCCTCGATTACGACCTGACCATCGATGCCGCCATCGCCTGTGTAACGATGGTTCCGGGTCACCTTGTGCCCTCGCCTCTCGAGACTCTCGAGCAGCAGTTCCTCGAAGGCGAGTGGATCCATAGCCCGCAGGCGCGCATAGAGAAGCTGCGGCGGTTGGGAACGATCCCGGCCGCGAAGCTGCTCGGCCATGGTTCGCGCCTGCCGCCTTCGCCAGCGATGCCGCACAGGTATGCGGGAACGGCGGACCACAAACGCCAGCCAGAGCAAGGCCGCGGCGGTCAAGACCATCAGCGTAAAATGAGATGTCATCGTTCGACCCCTGGGTAAGGTTCGGGTCGATGCGTGGGCGCGGTTTCCTGTCGTGGCGGTTGCGCTTCCGGTCCGCCTTTCGCAACGCGGGCATGATCGAGGATCCCGCCAAGCAAGCGATCGAGCGCCTGAGACAGACTTCTCGCGCCTTCCGTCAGATGCTCAGCAGGTCCGCGAGGTGGCCTCTCGCGGCGATCGAGCTGCCGCTCCAGCGTCCGGTCGCGGCGCTCAGCGCGTGCTCGTTCCTGATCTGCCGTGAGACCTGTGAGGCGGTGATCCTGTCTTCTTGCGAAGGAACCAACGCTGTCATGCTTGATACGTCCCATCCCCTCCTGCGATGAGGTCTTTTCACCGGAATGGCGCTCCAGTTTGGAGATCAGTCCCTTGACGTCGTTGGTCCACAGCCTCACGCCGTACATGGCGCGGGTTATGGCGGTGTAGAAGTTCTGCGCGTTCACTAGCGGGGATTCGACCGGAGCAAGCACGAACACTCGGGGATAGGTCTTGGACTGCGAGGAATACACGGTTTCCGCGTAGCCATGATCCCAGGTCTTATACCCGGACAGATCCACTTGCTGCACCCGGCCGTCCCGGTCCCAGCGGATCGTCGCCATCGTGCCATCGAGCTTATCGACGGTGCCGCGCTCGGCATTACGCACATCAATCCCGCGGCTGACGAGACGCCACTGGATGCGATCGCCTTGGCTCAGGTCGCGTTCCTCGAGATTGAACACGTTGATATGGCGAGCCGGCGTTTTCTGCGGATCCCAACGGATCGTGCGTCCGCTCTCATCGACAAGCCGAACGACCTGCCGTCCGTTGCTATCCCTTCCCAGCCCGGTGACGCGGTAATCGGCGCCGCGTGCCACGCCAAGCTGCGTGACGTCGCGTTCGAAGCGCACGACCTGCCCGGTCGTATAGAAACGCGCCATGTGCTTCTCGACATCGGTGAAACCGACCGGCGCGAGAATAGACAGACGGCTCTCTTCGGCGGCCAGGCCCCCTTCGCTTCTGAGAGCTTCGCGGATCTTGCTGTTGACGACGAGCCGCGTGGCGTTGTCGAGAACGAGGATGTTCGTACCTGCGCGCGAGCCGGGCTTGAGACGGATCCAGCTTTCCACGACCTGCTCGGCCATCTTCTCGCCGTCCTGCGCCGTGTTGACGCCGTCGAGTTTCGCGAGTGCCTGCGCAAAGTTTCCCGCGCGCGCCTGCGCGACTGCGGTCTTGATGGATCTGGTTTCCTGACGCACCGCTTCCGTCAATTCGACCGTCGGCAGTCCAAGCCGGCGCATCAGCCAGAACGGCTTGCCCTGTTCGATGGCGCCCGTCTGCTTTTCGTCGCCCAGAAGGAGCAGCCTTGCGCCGGTCGCCCTGCTGATCTCGAGGAGCCTGCGCGCCTGCCGGTTGCCGAGTTGCCCGGCTTCATCAAGCACGAGCACGTGGCGATCGGTGATGCCATGCCCCCCGCGGGCGACGAAGCCCGCTACGGTATGCGATGATATACCTGCTTTCTGGCCCAGTTCCGCAGAGGCCGACGAGGTCGGGGCAAGTGCGATCAGCGTCGTGCCCGGCTCGGAAGCTTCGCCAAGAACTCTCACAAGAGTGGATTTGCCGGAGCCGGCGACGCCATGGATCGCGGTAACGCGGTCGCGGGTAAGAGCGGTTTCGACCAGTGCGCGCTCCTGCTCCGGATTGAGGCCGGCTCCTTCCAGCGCGGCCATGACACGGCCGCTGGCCGCGATCGGGTGCGCATCACCCAGTCCAAGCGCGATATGCTGGGTCAGCGCGAGTTCCTGTCGCCAGGATCTGCGACTGGTACGTCCGCGCGTCAGAATCTGGTCGCCGGTCTGCTCGTGCGTCGGGAGAAGCTTGCGCGCGGCTTCATGGTTCTGGATCGCGGGACGGATATCCTCGAGCCGCACCTCCCCCACATGCGCGGCAAGGCCGGTGCGAAGGATATCGCCGAGGTTATTGACCGCTTCCGCCGTCTCCAGTTGTCGCAAGCCGAACAGCGCGGCCCTCGCCGCAATGCGGTCTGTAGGCGCGCCGTGGCTGCCTTCCGCCTCGCGAGCGGCAGCGGCGATCTGTTCGAGCGGGCCGAGAAATTTTCCGGACCGCTGATGCCATTGATCCTTTAGCGTATCGTAGCCGATCTTTACCTTGGCCTTGCGCGTGGCATAGAAGGACACACGCTGCGCCTTCTGGCCGACCAGACCATGTTCACGGGCATGTTCCTCGATTTGCTCGGCGCGCTGCGAGAACGTCTCCATCAGTTCCTTCGGCACGCCGCGCATTTCGAAAAGGCCCGTGCGAGGATCGAAGTCGATCGGGTAGCCCGCCTCGCGCAGGCCGAATGCGAGCGCATTGCGATAGACCTGTCCGGCGACGCGCTGCTCCCCGTACATGACCCGGCTTTCCAGGCTGACCATTGGATCGCCGTCCTCGCGATTGGTCATGTTGAGGACGACCAGGTGGGTGTGCAGATGCGGATCGAGTTCGCGGCTGCCGTGCTCGGTAAAGCGCGCGACCAGGATCCTCCCGGTCGTTTCATGGATGATCTTGCCTTCATCCCGCCGGCGCAGCTGCGCCTGTTCCTCGAGGTACGATATAGCATCGGTCACGGCGCGCTCATGGGCGGCGAGCACACGCTCATCGCCTACCACCAGCGCCATGATGGAGACGGATTTGGGCGCGTTGACAGCGAAGTCCCATCCGGGGTGATGCTGGATTTCGCCGTTGGCCCTGTGACGTCCAAGCTGCTGGTCGCCGATCTTTCCGGCGAGAAGATCTCGCAGGACCTTCGGATCGACGGCGCCGGAAAGACCGAGATCGGCCGTCAACTTCCCAGCCCATTCGGAAGGTTCGTTCCCGCCCTTGGTGTAGTAATCGCCCACTGTGTAATAGCGGGTGATGTTGGCGGGTTTGCCATGGAGGCGCTGGGGCTGGATCATGCCGGCTTCGCCGGTTCACGCGGCCCGTCCCCGCGCCCATGCTGGACCAGTTCGGAGCGGATTTCTCCCTGCCTGCCCGCAAGTATCGTCCAGAGCATGCGAGCGGGCGCGGGAAGTTCCGTGCTCTCCTCGTTCAGCAATATGTCTTCGACGCGCTGCGGGTCGATGTGCGGAACCGGCGGCGTGAACAGGTCCGGCTGGGACGGTGGCGGGGCGGCGACATTCGGAATGTCCGAAGGTTCCGGCGCAGACTGGCCGCCGCCGTCTGGGGCAGGAGTAGGCGCCTGCGCCGCCTCGCGTTCGATCGCTTCACGAACGCGCGCCTCTGCATGAGCGATGCGCACGAGCGTCTTCGCCTTGTCGATCTGATCGGGGGGTGTCGTACGTTCGATGAACGCGGGCCCTAAGGAGGGCACATCGTTGAACCGGCTGTCGAAGCGCACCACGGGCAGGTTGCGACCGAAGCGCAGGAAGCCGACGAGGTTGGGCAGGTTAGTGACTTCGGTCGGCATCACCAGCGGCCGCGTCACCTGCATGCGCGACAGGTTGACGCCGTCGCGCATGTCGTTGACGCCGTAGGACATGCCCTCGTTCGCTTCGACCTGCTCGACCTGGCCGAGATTTTCAGAGACATGCTTGGCAGTGGCGGTGTCGTTCGCCCGCAGCGCAACCCAGGTAGAGCAATAGCCCGTGATCGCGGCCGCATCGTGTATTCCGTAAGTTGCTTCGAGTTGCGGATAGGACTGGAAGCCCAGTATGCCGCAGCCGCCATATTTGCGCGCGCGGGCGAGAAAGTCCGATAGGCTTGGCAGCTTTTGCAGCGTCGGCAATTCGTCGATCACGCAGTAGAGCCGCCGGTCGCGATCGGGCGCCAGGCTCATGATCGCACTGATGGCGATATCGAGCCAGACCGTGATCAGTGGACGCAGCGAGGGAAGCTGGTCGGCCTTCACCGTGATGAAGAGCCAGCTTCCTTCCGCGCCCTTTTCCACCCAGTCGCGGATCGAGAAACCGTCCTCGGTATCGTCCAGATAGCCGAAGCTGCGCATCACCGAGGCGAGTTCTGCCTGGATACCGGCGGACGTCCGTTCGCCTTCAGCGCTGATGAAAGCGGCAGCATCGGTCCCCGTCACGAACGCCGCGAGGCCCTTGAGCTTCGAGCGGAGCAGCCGGTCCAGCAGGACCGAAACATAGGTATGCTTCTGGCGCGCTAGCTTGCGCATGACCGCGACCAGCGTGCCGCGCGCGGCCTTGGCCCAAAAGGGATCGCCATGCTTGTCGGGGATCGTGGACTCCGCAATCTGGTCGTAGTGATAGTCGCGCGGGACATCTACCCAGGGCGACCAGCGCGCCGTGCGCTGATCGAGCGGGTTGAGCAGCATGTCGGCGCCCTGCCGGTAGAACTTCTCGACGAAAGTGCCGGCCGTGTCATAGACGATGGCGCGCCTTCCCGACTTGCGGATACCCTCGAGCATGCCGACGATAAGGTTGGTCTTGCCCGTTCCAGGCGCGCCGCACAGGAGGATATGTTCGGGCTCGTAGGCCTCCGGCACCGGGACTTTTCCGATCGACAAAGGCCCCTTCGTCTGTCGCCACAGCGCGCGCTTCACCTGTCGGATCGTCCCGAACCGGGCGCCGCGCAGATATTCGTTGGAGCCGAGGCCCCTCCCCGTGCGGGTGAAGTAGAACCACGCCCAGCCCAGCATGACGAGCGCGAACAGACCCGAGATCAGCGCACCGTGGAGCAGATAGACCTCGAAGGCTTGGAGAGTCTTTTTCGCGAGCGTCGAGGCGACCAGACAGTCGGCCGAGGTCCAGTAATCGCGCCCTTCCGGAGTACGAAACCGCACCGGATCATTGGTGCCACCAGCCGCATCGACCTTGATCATCGCTTCGGCGAGCTTGACCAGAACGAAGCGCTGGTATTCGCTCGACTTCTCGAACGCATACCAGACGGTGCCGATCAACCAGATGATCAGCCCCGCGAGCAGCGTCTGGTAAAAGACCTGTGTGGTCATGCGGACATTGTGGACGATGGCCTGCCCTCCGCGCGTCCACGAGCCCAGCGTGTCGTTGCGAAAGATGCTCATTGCGCCTCCTCCTCGCCGAGGAGGCCACGCTCGGCGAGGATAGTGCGCGCCTGCGCCATCCCCTGCTCCAGCGTTTCAGGCGAGCGTCGTCCGACCGATGTCGCCAGGATCGAGAGAATCTGGATGGAGGTTGCGAGAATTTCGTCCTGCGACGAAAAGACGTAACGCTTGCGATTGTCGACCGCCTGTTCGAGCGACTGGCGAATGAAGGCGGACAGGCTGAGATTGGCACCATACGCCCGTCGCTGCAGGGCGTCGTGCAAAGCCGGATCGACCCGAAAATTGACTTTGGTCACGCGAAAGGTCTCCGCTGCCGGGAGCCTTTGCAGATGTCATGAAGCCTCTTTACTATAGGCTCTCATCGGTATCGCCGCAAGAAATACCAGATCCCGGGCTACCCGACGTCTACCCGAGGCCGATCAGCTCACTCGCCGACCATCGTGCCGATCACCCAAGCAGTGAAAGGTCAGTTTCCCCTGATTACGATCGACGAAGGAGGACGCCCGCCGGTCTCGGTCCGATTGCGCCGGATATCGGCAATGTTGAGTCTGATCTTTTTCGCGATGATGTCCGACATGCGCCGCACATCCGCGGGGGTACGAAGGTCGGGCACACCTTCGACGAATTCCGACAACAACAACACCAGCGTTTCGCTGACTTCGGCAGATCCGATGAAGAGCGTATCGCCCTTGTGTCCTGAGGCGGCCTCTTGCCGCTGCGCCGACACGGAGCAGATCGCCTCGACCAAAGCCCGGCGAAGATCGATGATGTAGCTTTCATTCAGGTCCGCCATGCCGCTCCTTCCGGTCGCACTACCCTGAGAGAGGCAGGAGCACGTCTCATGCCGCGCTTCGACGTCAATGCCGCTCAATTCCACCTGCCTTCTTCCTCACGAAAGGATGGCGGTAAGGCACGGATTACAGGAAATTCGGCGAAATTTCAAAGCCGTGGCCGGGCAGATGGTTTGCCGGTGAGCCCTGCCATACATGCGGCCGATTCATGCCTGCACTGTAAGGCAGATCTATCGATCTGATTATACGAGGAAATTCACCCGCAGCACCCGTGCGTAGGGTCCATTACAAACGGCCTTGCGCCGTGCGTCCCGCCTTACGCAGCGCGCTCGCGCTGCGCCGCCTCGTGCCGGCAGGCGCGGGGCATTCTCGCTGCGGGCCTTTGGCCACCTGTCACGAGGAGATGAGGGTAAGGAAGCATGATGGAATTCTCCTCACATGGGAGTGACGGCAGTGCACATCCTATCCGGTGCGGAAGGTCCATCGACGTGGAACAACGGCGCAATCCCGCACCCCGCCGGTTCCGAAGGAAGCGGCAATCCGCTCTTGCGCAGCCACCGTGTTGTGTCACATTCGTGAGTGACGGGCAGGCCATCGGGGAAGGACGATGGAAATGCCGAAGATGACCGAACGGGATCGCCTTGCCGATCTGGAAGCGCGTCAGCGCAAGATGCACGATGAACTGGAAAATGCGCGCCGTGCTCTGCGCGGAAAATATGCTGCGATGATACCCGAAATCGCGGTTGAAAAGCTGACGGAAAAGGAATTTCGGGACCTGCTAAACCAGGCGATTCGCACCGGTGGCCATGCCGCCGTGACCGCCTTGAAAGGTCTACCGACTCCGAACTGACGGTTCAAAAGGAGCTTCAGGATTCCGGCAGGAACGGGGAATCAGAAGCCTGTTCCTGCCGGAACGGCGGGGGAAAATGCGGCACGGGATTCCCCTTCACGTTCCCCGCCCAAGGGATCAACCGAATATATTCGCAGTCTGCCCGATACCGAGTTGATCTGGTAATCTCGACCGGAAAACCCGCGCGACCATCCCTGTCATGGACGCACCCGAAGGGTGTCCCTGCGACGAGCACGGCGAAGCCGCGCGCAGGAGGCCGGGACCGCCCTGGCGGTTCCGCATCGCGGCCGCGACGGACCCGCTCGCGGGTCCCTGAGCGGGCACGAGGACGACATCGGCAAAAAAAGAGGTCGGCCCGGTGACCCGGACCGACCTCGTGTGGACGTTACCGTCCTTCCCACGCCTGGTCACTCAACCGTACGTACCGCGCCGGGATACGCTTCTCCTTGACCAGTCGCGCGAGGTGCGATTGCAGACCCGATCCTTCGCAGACCAGCGCCTCGACGGGCCGCAGTCCCACCATCTGCTCGTTACGGACGAACCCTGCCCTCTTGCCCAGTTTCGCGCTGAGGGGGAACGTGATGAGTTTCACCTTGCGGGAGGCGGCCCAGGCCGCGGCCATGGCATCGCACCCCTTGTCCTGGGCTGTCGTCGCCAGCACCATCATCGGGTTTCGGGATTTCGCTTCGTCGAGCCTGCCCCAGATGAGGCACTCGTCGAACCAGCAATCCGCACCCCCGGAGAAGATCACGATGGGCCCTTGCGGGTTGTGGGCATCGGTTCGGTGTTGGCGGCGTGCTGCAAGAAAATCCCTCGCGGCAATCACCGAGGCGGTGCGCTTGCTCGATACCAGCGATCCTTTCGGCGCGGACCACGGCCGCCCCGTTTCGGTATGGAAGACGTCGGCGGCATGGTCGCGCATGCAGCGCAGGGCATCGGTCGCCTCGTCGAGGAATTCGAGTTCATCGCGGGCGTGCTCGAGTTCGACACCGTGGATCTCGCTTCCGTCTGCGCGTGCCAGCAGGTCCTGGACCTCGCGCGTCGCCTTGTCCGCCTGCGCCTCCCACTGGCCTGCGACATGGTGGAAACTGTTGACGATCCCCCACGCGAGACGTTCGGCGGCAGGCTGCAAACGTGTATCGCGCAGCAGGTCGAAGAGTGTCGTGACCACCAGTTCGACGGCGAGCTGGGCCTCCCTCGGATCGGGCATGTCAGTCTGCATTTCCTCCTCGTCCCGGCCGATGCGGACACCCTCGAGGTCGGAAGCAAAGGCGAGATGGAAGTGATCGGCGGCATCGGTTTCCTGCGCGATGAATTCGGCGATGTCAGAGAATTGACGGACGGTGCGGTTGATCTTCGTCATGTGAACCTCCTGTTGAAACGAAAGAGGTTCACCCTCCGGCGCGGGCTCCAAGCGGCGGGGTCAAGGATCGCGCAGCGACCGGCTTGCCGGCGATGGGGGTCACGATTTTTCCGGGCGGCCACCGGGCGGGGAGTCAAGAACTGCTGCCCGCACCGCCCGGAAAAATGGTGGGGCCCCGTCGTCCTTGAGGCCGACGCGGTCCCGTGCCACTATTGGAATTCTTGAGAGAGAGAAGAGGCTTTGCGAAGCAGGGGCTCGATGCCCCTGGTTCGCAATCGGTGCCGCCCAGCGATACCTTCCGTTCGTCCCCTGCGACCTCTCCAACTGACATAGCCCCAACAGCGAAAAGGGGGACGGCGCCGGAAGCCGTCCCCGGAAATTGCCGTTTGCGGTTACAGTGTCACGCATTCGCGTGAAGGCGGCGCCGCGGCAGAATAGCAACCTGCCCGGCGGGCGCCTGATCGGCCTTGCGAAAAGCATGGATAGGTACGCCGGCCTTGCGCAGTGCCTGATAGAGGTTCGCCTGTATTCCCGACCCCTCGCCGAGCACGGCCTCGACCGGTTGCAGATCGACCAGCTTGCGGTTGCGTGCGAACGGCGCGCCGCGCCCTGCCCCCGTCAGCGAATAAGTGACAAGCTGGACTTCGCGGCTCCCCGCCCAGGAGGCGACGATGGCATCGAAGCCCTTGCGCTGCGCTGTCGTCACCAGGGTCATGTGCGGGATGCGTTCGCGTATCGCATCGAGCCTGTCCCAGACAAGTTGCCAGTCATGCCATTCGGCGTGGCCGGAAGCCACGACGATCGGCCCGCGCGGACGGTAACGCTCGCGTTCGGCCAGTTCGCGTGCACGCAGGAAATCGCGTATCGAGACCTGCGTCGCCGTCGCGGCCTTCGATACCCGCGACCCGCGTGTGGGAGACCAGGGTCGGCCGGAAAGGACACGGAAAGTTTCCGCGGCATAGTCGCGCATGCATTCCAGCGCTTCGCGCTGTTCGGTGAGCGACTGGCAGAGAAGCTGTTTCTCCTCCAGTTCGCCGGCGAACACTTCGGATGGTTCGATGCGGCGGATCATGTCGCGCAGTTCCTCGGCCAGCATGTCCTCCTGCCGCTCGAGCTTGCCGGCGACGAAGTGGAAACTGTTGACCATGCCCCATGCTATCTCGGGCGCGAACGGGTCGAGGCGGGTATCGACCAAGAGGTCGAAGATGGTGGCGATGATGCCGGCGCAATCGGCCTGCGCGTGAAGCGGTTCGGGCATATCGTGCTCGCCCGGCTCCTCGCCGAGACTGACGATCGAAAGCGGCATGGGATCACCAAAGGCACGGATGAATTCCGGGGTGGCGGTCACTTCCGCGAAAAGGGCAGGAAGGTCCGCAAAGCGGCTGATGCTGCGCGAATGATCTCGGATCATGGAACTTCTCCCTATTGTCGGGGATGAAAGACTGCGGCAGCCCGTGAATACGGGCCGCCACGACAGGATCAGTGCAAGCTGTTCGGGGTGTATTTGCAGCCCCTTGCACAGGTGAGGACCGCATCGACGATGCCCGCCGCATGCGGAGCAAGCGGGGTATCTTCGAGCAGGTCATAGATCGCTGCGATAATCTCGCCGCGCGTGGTCCCCACGGGTGTTGTCGCCAGGCGCACGGCGCTTGAATGATGCTTGCGCAGGAGTTCGCGGATAGCCGGGGTCGCCAGGATGGCGGCGCAAAGAGCGGACAGATCGGCGAGAGGGGCGAGGCCATTCAACGAAGAGTGGGGCATCGACTGTCTCCTCATTCGAGGAAGAGTAAAAGGCCGGGGAGACGTGCAGCCTCCCCGGCACGGGTGGTCGTTCGCGATCAGCGGGTGATCAGAACGGATCTTCCTCTTCGAAGGAAGCGTCCGCACCGGTCAGTTCGCCGCCGGCCCCCGCGGTGCTGCCGCCGAAGCCGCCCTGGTCGCGGCCTGCGCGGTCGTCGTAGTTGGTGCGGCTGGTCCCCATGCCGCCACCGAAGTCGGTACGCATGGTGTCGCGGCGCCAGGCGACCATGTAGCCGCCGTGATCCGCCGGGAACAACGCAACCGGCAGCGGTTCGGGGAGGCTGGGATCGTCGATGCTGCCGGCAAGGAAGGTTTCGCCGGTGCGCTTGGAAGCGGCCTCCCAGAGTGCGCCGATCTGCACCCAGCGACGCGCGACGTTGAGGGCGAGGATTTCGAAGACCGGAGCCTTCTCGTTCTCGCTCGTGACCTTGCGCAGACCAATTCGGGGGAGGTCGATCGTGCGGGTCGCAATGGAGCCTGTGAGCCGACCGTTCTGGCTGAAGATTTCACCGATGTTCATCGTCTTGACCTTTCGAGTGTCGCTCGAAACCCATTTCCGGCGACACCCTCCCCGGCCCTTCTCTCCTCTGCACCCCGCCCTTGCGTCCAAGCACCGCACGCCACCCGTCTCGCGCTTCTTATCGTTGGGCGCGACGTGTTCCGTGCTCTCCTCACACTCCTCCGCCGCACCGGAAGCCTCGCCTCCGTCAAGCGCCATGTGCACGACGGAAGTGAGCCTGGAGCCCAATCGGGTCGGGAGAGGTGGCGGAGCGGCGGCAGCCGCGCCAGGACTACGCTACCCGGCCAGGCACCGTAGCGATGGCCTGCAACGTCAGGGGGCGAACATCGCGAATGCCGCAGCTGGAGGAAGAGACAGCACCGCCAGGTGCGCTGGCCGATAGCGGAACATCGCGCATAGGGGCGGGCCGCGCGGCGGAACTCAATGTGACAGCCTCAACCAGGAACGCCGAACGCCCGGCATGAGCCTTTGGCCATTCATTGAAAAAACCCGGAACGCAACAGCCCAGCCTGCACCCTTAACGGCGAAAGAGAGGCCGATCGTCAAATACGCACGATCGCCCATCCAGAAGACACAATGTGCCAATCGATTCCCTCGAGAATATCCTGCCGCCGCTCTTCAACGCGCGCCCATCAACTCAGCCTGGCTTCCAGCTGAACGAGCAAGTCCATCCGCTCATGAAAAATCGCGATGACAAGCCAAGGCTCATCCTCTCGG
>NZ_JABXWS010000138.1:0-1395 GCF_015594425.1 Novosphingobium sp. HR1a | reverse complement strand
TTAGCGTCCGCGCTCGTGGTGTAATTTCCGGTGTAGATTGAGGCGATCGCATGGGTGGGGCATGCCCCACCCATGCGAATTCGATCTCGGTGGCCACCGGGCTCATCGGTAAGGTGGAGTTACCACACTTCACACGCCCACCGAGGAGTTGATCCCGATGACCGACGATAGATTACCGCTTGCCGAGCTGATGGCGAAGACCGGAGATGGAGATTTCCTGCGCACGATCGCCGAGAACGTATTACAGATCATCATGGAGGCCGACGTCGATGGCTTGGTCGGCGCCGGCCGGCACGAGCGTTCCGGCGATCGCACGACCTGGCGCAATGGCTACCGCGACCGCAGTCTCGACACCCGGCTCGGCACGCTCAATCTCAAGATCCCCAAACTGCGGACCGGCGCCTACTTTCCCGGCTTTCTGGAGCCAAGGAAGACCGTCGAGAAGGCGCTGGTCGCGGTGATCCAGGAAGCATGGATCGCCGGCGTCAGCACCCGGCGCGTCGATGAACTGGTGCAGGCGATGGGCATGACTGGCATCTCCAAGTCCTCGGTATCCAAGCTGTGCAAGGACATCGACGAGCGGGTCCACGCCTTCCTCAAGCGGCCGCTCGCCGGCGACTGGCCCTACCTCTGGCTCGATGCTACCTATCTCAAGGTGCGCGAGGGCGGGCGGATCGTCAGTGTCGCCGCGATAATCGCTGTGGCCGTCAACACCGAGGGCAAGCGCGAGATCGTCGGCCTGCACATCGGTCCTTCCGAAGCCGAGCCGTTCTGGTCGAGCTTCCTCAAGGACCTCGTCCGGCGCGGCCTGACCGGCGTGAAGCTGGTCATCTCCGATGCCCACGAGGGGCTCAAGGCGGCGATTACCCGCGTCATGGGCGCGACCTGGCAGCGCTGCCGCGTCCACTTCATGCGCAACGCCCTGGCCTATGTGCCCAAGGGCCAGAATACCGTCGTTGCCGCTGCAATCCGTCAGGTCTTCCTTCAGCCCGACCATGCCGCTGCGACGCAGGTCTGGCGGCAGGTCGCTGATCAGTTGCGCGCCCGCTGGCCAAAGCTCGGCGCTTGCATGGACGATGCCGAGCACGACGTGCTCGCCTACATGACCTTCCCCGAGCAGCACCGGGTCAAGCTCCACAGCACCAATCCGCTGGAACGCCTGAACAAGGAAGTGAAGCGCCGCGCCGATGTGGTCGGCATCTTCCCGAACGAGGACAGCATCATCCGCCTCGTCGGCGCCGTCCTGCTCGAGCAGAATGACGAATACCAGCTCCAGCACCGCTACATGCAGATCGAGGGCATGGCCGCCCTTGCCACACCAATGATCGAGGAGGCACAGCCGCTACAGATTACACCCAAGGCCGCCTGAAAATGCAGCCCAGTGGCCACACCCGA
>NZ_JABXWS010000070.1:0-23794 GCF_015594425.1 Novosphingobium sp. HR1a | reverse complement strand
TCTTACACCACATTGACGGACGCGACCTCCTCTCGCGGCAGACAGAAGACGTAGTGATGCTCGCAACGAGCCATACGCAGGCCCGGATAGAGTCCACTGACGTCCTTGAACGGATTGCTGCCGGTCGCAAGCCGGATGATGCCACGTTCGAGCTTGCCGAGATAGGATCGCACCTGCTCGTCACCCCACTTGCGGCGCGTGTAACGGATAATTGAGCGTAAGTCGCCTTCCGCCGCCTGCGTCAAAACATAACGCGCGTTCAAGCGCGGCTGTCCCCACGAAGCTCTTCGTCCACGATATCGGCAACGCTTTTGGTGGAGACGTCTCCTTCCAATCCTTCGGCAATCCGCTCACCCAATATGGCCTGTAACGTCTGCCAAGCCTGATCTGCCCCCATTTCGGCAGGAAACAGGCGCTCGATCGCATATTGCCTTATCGTTTTACCTTGCAAGGCAGCCAGTGCTTTCAAGCTCTGATGTTGCTGCTCGGTAATGTCGATCGTCAGCCTGCTCATGAAGCCCTCGTAAATGCCTATCCAACCCACATTACCACAAATGTGGGTTTGCCGATAATGCGCATTCCTCAGCCGGTAGCGATGGCGTCGTGCAAGGCCATCGACAACCATGACTTCACCGCAAAGCAAGATGGCACGATCACCTTTAGAGTCGCAGCCCATCCTGGTTTGAACCGTGATTTCCGGAGCCGGCATGCGCGCAGTGCGATGATCATAGGTGGCGTGTACTGATCGGACACAGCCTCATGTGGCGTTATGGACGCATGCCTGAAAGCTGCCGGCGGCGGACATTAACGGCAAAGCCGCGGCGGTAAATGGAACACGCAATACCGGCGAAGGAAGCAAAACCAGGGTCATTGCGGCGCGCAGGTCTGCGAAGCCTGTCCGCACCCGCCATCAAGAGCCAGCAGGCTGTGAAGCGTCACCGGCTCACGCGTCGTCCGCCGCGTCTTCGGCCCCCGGACGGGTCGCTCGGGATCATTGAACCGGCACCCAAGGCGGGCCGCGTGCTTGCCGATGACTGCCGGATCGCGTCCGAGGGTCTGGGCGACATCGACCATCGAGACACCGTATGTCCAGGCATTGCGGATCGCGCGATCCTCATCTGCCCCGAATGCACGCATGAAACCGTGGACCAGTCCCATCCGGTTGGCATGATAAAAGACCGCGCGCACCCCGCGCCCCAGGTTTTCGGCGATGCGACGGGTGGGAACCTTGCCGTAATCCGCGCGCAGGCAGGCCTCCTCCTCATCTGTCCAGACAGGACCCTGCCGGAAGCCGTCCCGATGACGATGAGTGCCCCTGAGCCCCAGGGCCCCGGCGCGCCAGCGGATGGAATGCGGACTGCGGCCAAGCCGTTCACGCAGGGGCGTGAGACTTGCCCCCGTGATATAGGACCGCCGCAGAAGCTCGTCTTCCTCGGGAATCCACGGGCGCCCCCATCC
The DNA here is from genome assembly GCF_015594425.1 of Novosphingobium sp. HR1a. Classification (NCBI taxonomy): domain Bacteria; kingdom Pseudomonadati; phylum Pseudomonadota; class Alphaproteobacteria; order Sphingomonadales; family Sphingomonadaceae; genus Novosphingobium; species Novosphingobium sp. HR1a. Next base: position 22,336 of record NZ_JABXWS010000070.1, on the reverse strand, counting down.
TCTGCCATAGCCGATCTTGCGAAGCCGCTGCCCAAGGCTACGGCTGTTACGCGCCGGGAAACCCTCAGCGGCGAGGATGCCGGCAATCGAAACGTAGCGCTCGCCCGTGCCTGCAAGCTCGAGAGCGCGCATCATTTCAGCTTCGCTCCAGTCTGCAGGTTGACAGGCATGCCGAAGCCCGAGCACCGATGCCCGCGAAATCACCCCGGAAAACGACCGTCCGATGAAAGCTGCAATCTGGGCGACAGGAACACCCGCACCATAACCGGAGCGAAGCTGCGCGTCCTCCCAACCACCATAAGGCAGATGCCCGGGTTCTGAGAGACCGAGCAGCTGAGCGCGGGCGTAGAGCGCGCTTACGCCGCGACCGAGACGGGCTGCCAGTGTCGCTGCGGACACGTCGCCATAGCAACGCGCCAGTTCCTCGTCCTCCCAACTGGTCCATGATCGCCGGGAGTTTCGCCGAAGGCCGAGATCATGGAGCCGGGTTGCGATGCTGGCGGGGGATCGGCCCAGTTCGGCGGCAATCTCCATTATAGTTCGGTCATCGCTAAACGCAGTGCGCAGGCGCAGGACTTCATCCGGAAGCCAGGCGTTGGCGCGGAACGCCATCTCGGCGAGCGGCATGGCCATGCTGGTTTCCATCTCCGGAACGAACGGGGCCAGCTCGACGATATAGGCATCCAGGTCGAAGCAGGTGGAAGTCATGGAGAGTTCCTTTCAGGCAAGACCCACGACCGGCGTATCGACGATGCGGAGCCGCAACCTCCCCGACAGGCGCGCGATACGCGTATCGCCGCGCGGCATCGTATCACAGGCACCTATGGCAGCGAGCAGATCGAGCCCGGCATCGACTTCGCCGGCGGCAAGGGCGAGATGGCCGGCAAGATCGGCGACCGTGGTCGCGTTGGGTGCGATATGGCGCAAAGCGCGGACGATCTGCGTGGCAGCAGGTGCCGCGGGATCGAGCAGGAAGGTATCGAGCGCCCTCAGACCTCGCACCGCGACCGGCTGGCCTTTCCCGGGCCCCACGTTGCGCAAGGCCTCGAGATCCAGCAGACTGCGGCTCTGATCGGGATCGAGGTCAGCGGCTGCGACGAGATCCGGGGTTCTTCCGATGTGCGGCGTGATCGTAGGGTCGATCTTTGCAAGCACCGGCATTGCGGCCAGCGCGGGTCCGAAGGCGAAGAATTCCCCAGGTGCCAGCTGGCGCAGCAGCGTTGCCTGATCGCTGCCGAAGCCGAGGAGATCTGCGGCGCGGCCGACATCGCGATCGAACACATTGAGCCCGATCAGGTGATTGTGGAGTTCGGAAACGACCGAAGTGGCGAGCTTGGCAAGGCGCTGCGTCGCGATGATCGTGCTGATGCCGCGCTTGCGGCCGCGGGCACACATATCGGTCAGTGTGGCGACGCCTAGCCGGCGTGTCTGCGCATCGCGAGCTGATGCTGCCACATGGGGTGCTAGCAAATGCGCTTCGTCGATGCATACCAGCATGGTGTGCCCCCAATGTTCGCGCGGAGCCGAGAGCAGGCCGGCGAAGAAAGCGGCGGCCTTCTCGATTCGTTGATCAGGTTCGAGGTCGGTCAGATCGAGGTGAAGGGCGATCCTGTGCTCACGGGTTCGCAATGCCAGGAAAGTAAGGCCGTCGTTGGCATAGTCGCGCGCGATGACAGTCGTGGCGCCGATGTGGGCTGCCAGGTTGGCGAATTCTCCCTCGGGATCGATGATGATCGTCGTGAGGTAATCGAACGCTTCCTCGACGATGCGCCGCAGCGTCTGGCTCTTGCCGGCCCCCGACGATCCCTGGATCAGGCATCGACCGGACATGAGCTTGCCCAGATCGAGTTCGAGCTGGCCCGTCGAAGACCGCCCAAGCGGTACACACGCATCACGGTTGGAAGTGGCGGTCATTGCACATTCTCCTTCCTGGACAAACGACGAGGGCGATGAAGTCCCCGCAACAATGAGAGAATTGGGAAGCGCACCGATGCCCCGGAAAAGACGGAATCTTCGGGTAGATGAGCTGCCGAATGAAATCGCGACAGGCTGGGCCGCCGAGCTATGCCTCGTCCCGCCGCTCCTGACCCCAGCGGACGATAGACCTGTACCGATCGTCAATTCACACCCTGGCGTTGCGGTCATGGCAGGAGACTGCGAAGGAGGGGAATGTCTGATACCCTGGAAACACAACTTGCCGACCTGCTGCGCCGCCTCCCTGACTGGATACGGCGGGACCTGTCTGCCTCGGATCCCGCGCGCCGCGAGCGCTCCGAGGAAGTCCTGAATGCCATGTTGCTCGCCCTGATCGCGGACCAATCCCGTGCTGGCCCCGCCACGAGCGACTGATCGACTGCACTGGACGTAACCCCGGGCAATACTTCCGCCGAGGCGCTCCAGGGATAAGACGCTTGCGGGTTGGCCTGGACAGATAGATGCTCCAAAAAAGCATGGCCGAACCAAGTGTATGTCGGCAAATTCGCCTTGTTTCCTGGAGGAATTCGGCGGCGGACGCGAATGCCGGACTACCAGGTATGGACCGGCAGATCACGAAATCGCTCGCCATCGCAATCGAGGAGAAGGAACTGGAAAGAGCGCTCGCGGCCGAATGCAATCAGCCGCAGGAGGTCGTCAGGCAGCCGAGCGCGGCATTCCTCGGTCAGGGCATAAACCGGGACAAACCAGCCAAAGACCGATGCTGCGATGTCGATGGGGCGATCACTGGGCGGCCAGGACGCCCATCTGTCGAGCAGGTCGGCCGTCTGGACGGTCAGATGCGCGGTGGACAGCACGCAGTAGCGACCTTCCTCGATCGCCAGCTGGTGCGTGTAGCTACCAACCGTCAGACCGGGCATCGGCGCATCGGATTGCCTGGACCGGCCGGGCTTCGCGACGTCGATGGAAGGATTACGCGGATCCGACCAGTCGATGCGCTCGGCAATCCACCGAGGCACGAAATCCCAGTCGAACGCCAATGGGAATTCCCCTTCCCTGCTGCGCCATGCCGCCTCCAGCGGATCGACCCAGCCAACGACGAGCAGCCGAAGCGCTGCAGTCCCCAGGACAGCGCATGCCCGGCGGATCGCACAGGCTCGCTCCAGGCCTTCGGCATCTGGAACAGGACTATCCCGAAATTCCAGGACGGTCTCCCAAAGGCAGGCGGCGGTCTCGAATCGAGCACGCATGATGCGTCACTCCCGTCTGTGATGGTGCGGCAAGGGGATCGGCACCGTCTGACCGCTCGCGAGATTGACGAACGCGCCCGCATGGCCGATCGAACCACGGGCGAGCAGGTCGAACAGCAGCGCCAGAGCGTGGCTTGCAAGGACCCGGTTGACGAACAGCGACTGGCGTTCGAGCGCTTCGGCTACCGAACAGGAGGGCGCATGGTCTTCGGCGACGCTCTCGTCGGCCAATTCCGGAAAGTATTCGAGCACCGTGGGCAGCCGTCCTCCGTCCAAGGAGGGTTCGCGCCCAGGGCAGCCGATCAGATACTGGCCGTCGTAAGCGCGATTGCCGAGGTCGAGCCAATAGGCAGGCATCGTCCTGCTACTCTCCAGCGCCGCCCCAAACACGCGGCGGGCTGACGCCGTGTCGACGCAGCTGACGAGAATATCGGTGTCTTCGAGCCCGACCGCACCGGGCGCTCGCCCGTGAACCGCCTTCCAGCCCAGACCGTGTGCGAGGTTGATCCGTTCCGTCAGCGTATGCGCCTTGGATCCGCCGATGTCGCAGCGATAGAATGGCTGGCGAGCGAGATTCGCCTCGGAGACGACATCGTCATCGACGACGGTGACCTCGAGTAAGCGCGAAGAGAGGGCGCGCAGCGCCGTATCGAGTGAGGCCAGCCCCATCAGCATCTGCGCACCATTGCCGCCACAACCGACCAGGAGGATTCTGATCGGTCGACCATCGAAGGTTGCCGGCAGGTAATGGCGCTCCGCACCGTCAGTCGTCATCCGAGCCTCCTGAGAAGGGACCGCGCGGCAAAGGCAGGAACATTCCAGCAGCGCAGAGACGGGAGACCATCATCGGCCCCTCGGACCGATCAAGTCGTCCAAGCACGATCGCAATCTTCGTGGCATGTGCGTCATCGGCGTCGTCAGTCGCGCTGAAGAATGCGTGGCCGTGCCCGTGACTGTGGATGTCACAGACCATGTGCCAGTGGGGCGGCATGACTGGCGTGCGGTAGATGAGCCGAGAGGGGCTGGCGTGCTCTATTATCGGATACTGCACGGCGAACGCTCCAGTCGCCTCATTCCAGAACAGGAATGCCGCGGCCTCATCGGGTAGCGAAGCGCGAAAATGGTCGATGACGCTGCGGAGATGGCACCGCGGTATCAGCCCGCAGCGAAGGTCCGCCCTCGGCATGCCTATGCTGCCATAGGGCAGATAGCCGGCCATCGATGATGCGACCGCAAAATCGAGCGCGAGCCAGGGGCGGCGCAGGATGTACATCACACCGTCACGGCCGATAGCGAGACCAGCACTCGTGCGGGCGCTGTGGAGCCCATCTATCGCCGGCGAGCGCCCGTGCGGCGGCACCGGGAAGCACGGCATAGCGGCAAGCACGGCCCCAGCAGTCGGATCATCGGCGAGCATGGGGCTCATCGCAGCATTCCAATGAGCAGGCCCAGCGTCATCTCGCCGACGACACCACCCGTTCCCGACGGCATTCGCGATCTCGACCTGGCGCCGATCTCGAACGGCTTGAGCCGGCTGACGGGAAAGCGCCTTGCCTGGCGGGCCGCAAGCTCATCCCAGAGACCCACGAGCCCGCCCCTGCCCCGGACGGTGAGTCCCTGACCCGGGTTGGGATGCGTCGACCAGGAATCGAAAACCGCGCGTTCATAGTCCGCGATCGCAGCGATCCCGATGCCTTTGGGCTTCGGGATACTGCCCCAGCAGAGGCTTCCATCGACAAAGACATTGAGTATCGGCGAATGCAACAACCGTGTCGCCGCAGCAGGGCGTTCGCTGGCCGGGAGTGCGTAGACGCGAAGGCCGGACCGCGTCGCGACGAACACGTGCGCGGGGTAAGGGACGCGCAGGATAGACCGGGAGGCAAGCACTCGCAGTCCTTCTGGAGGATGTGACAGCGCGAAATAGGCGAGCCGTACTTGCGCCGGTGCCCACCACGCCAGCATATCGGGATGGCAGACCAAAACGTTGTCAGGCAGGAGTTCGGGCTCGATGCTACGCTCCAACGCGTCGGTCCATTGCCGCAGGTGCGCGCGGGATAGCGCTGTTCCCGCAGCAATCATCGGCCGCCCCTCCTCGTCGCGCTCCACATTATGGATACTGGCGAACGCCGATGCCGCCTCAGGAGAGGAGCCGTAGGGCTTCAGGTTGCGAGGCATTTCAGGGGCGTAGAGAAGGATGGCTTTCGTCAGCGCCAGACCGCCACCGCTGGCTTCGAATTGAATGTTATGGTCGGACATCGAAGTCGCCCAGGCTGGAGGGATCGAACTGGAGGAGGTCCTGCGCGGCGACCAGAAACCGCGCCCCGAGATGGAGCGAAGCGAACCAGTCGTCGATGCGCCCGACATCGGGCAGCGGGCAGATGCCCGCGATATCCATGAAGCCCATCTCCATCCCGTTGCGGGCGACTTCGTCGAGTTCCCGGTCGAACTGATCGAAAGGGACGAGAGTGAGCGGCGGCAGCGACGCGCATTCCTCGATGCCCGGCAGAAATTCGCAGGCAAGCTCGAAATCGAACCGCCAGGCATCTTCTTCGCAAGCAAGACGATCGAGGGCGTCGCGTGCGTCCTGCAAGGCCTCGAGCCTGCTCTGCAGAACCGAGGGCAGCTCGCTCGCGACTGCGCCATGTGCCCCGATCATCCAGTCGGGCCGACGCGCATTCATCTGGGAAGGCAGCGGCATCGCATCGAGATCATCGCCGGTCGCGCCATGCCAGGCGATCAGATGCTCGCGCGCGGCATCATCTTCGGTTGCTCCATCCCAATAGTACATCGATATCTCTTCGAAGAGGTCATGGTATCCGAAGATCGGGAGCACGCGTCCCAGGGACCGTTCCAGCGCAGCGTATACCGCAGCACGCCACGGCACCGGCGCTGTGCCGGCTTCGATCCATCCCAGATCGATCTGTCCCATGCCCTCGCAGATGATCGCGATCGCGGGTGCTCCGCTTTGTTCGCTGCGCAGCACGGCAACGCGCAGATCAACGAACGCGATAGGATCGAGGACATCGAGTACGGCCGTCTCGAAGGCGCGCTCTATATATCGGCGGGCCCCGGGGCGGGTATAGCGATGCATATCCACCTCGCGCGATACGAGCCAGCGGCCAATGAGCTTGTGGTGCGGAGCCAGGGGGACGTCGAAGACTGCCGGGACATCCGGCGAGATCGCGACCGTCCGGCCAGCGACATCAGCCAAGCGGTGCGAGTGGCAGCCCTGGGGGAACCCGCAGTGGTTCGCCGTATCCAGAGCTGCCCGGGCGTGGCTCGCCGGCGATTCGTGCGTGAAGGTCCTGGACCCGGCTGCTGCAAACGGGGTACCTGCAACAGGAGAGGTCACCATCGTCGCTCTCGATCCATTCCAGGAGGGACTTGCGCGCTGTCGGTGCGATCGGCTTGCCATGGCCCTTGCGCACCATCAGCCCTTGGTGCCGACGGCGCGGCGGTATTCGATGACATGACCGCCGCCTGTTATCCCCATATCGACGGCCTCGGCATTGAGGATCGCAGGGTAGAGCGTAGCGTGATAGGCCCGCAGCCCGCCGGGGTCGCCGGCAAGATGCGGCGGGACGGGCAAGTCGATGCCGTCGTAGCGATAGGTCCGCTCGAGACGATTTATCTGCATGTCTGCGCTCCTGCTTGTGATGACGGGACAGTTTGCGTGCCTGCGCTCACCAGAGGCTGGCGGGTTCATCCGACTTCGCGTCGAGGGGCGGTGTGCCCGGATCGGTGGCCTTCAAACCATCGGCCGTGGCTTTCGGAGCTATGCTCCGCGCCTTCGCCGCCTCTGCAGCGGCAACGCGGGCCACTTCGGCAGCCTCCCGCTGCTCGGCGAGCTGATCGCCGAGCGCCTTGCGGGCAGCGATCAGGGTACCCAGCGCGCCATCTTCACCCCGCGCGAGTTCGGCATCGATCTCGGCTGCGCTTGCCGTTAGCGAGATAGGCCGGATTTCGCCGGGCGAAGGCTTGTGCTTGCCCCCGTCGACGACACGCGGAATGATCGTCAGCGTCACGGTGTCCTCGGGCCCGGCGACGAGATCGAAGCCGAGCGAATAGCGTTCGAGCAGTGGCAGCAGGTTTGCGATCAACATGGGCATCAGTCCTTGTCTGTGGCAGCGGCGACGATGTCAGGCCGCTAGTCCGGAGCGGCCGCTTTCGACCGAGGATTCGAGCGGTGCCGCCGCAGCAGGGTCGGGCGCGCGGTACAGGCCATCAAGGCTCATCGCGCCGGGCAGGCGGCGAGCCCAGTCGAAGCCGGCGGCGTTGAGCATTCCGGTGATGAGATCGGCTTTCTTCGCGCCGAGCAGTTTGGCGAACGCCTTCTCGCCCACGTGGGCGACCAGCCCGCATTCGCGGGCGATAACCTTCAGCTCTTCCTTGGAGTAGCGCTCGAGGAAGGCCCGATCGATCCGCCAGGTATCGCGCAGATCTACGCCGAAGGCCCTTGCAAGGTCGGCGACATCCTCAAAGCTGTCCATGTCCCTGGCATAGGCCGCGCCGATCGCCGAAAGCACCGTCGTGGCCTGGGCTTCGGTCAAGGCGCCAATCTGGGCGATCCTGTCACGGAACTCCAGACTGGAGAACGCGTCGCCGACCAGAAGTCCGGCGCGTGCTTTCAGGGTATCGGACCTGATTTGCGACAGCGTGCCGGACATCGCGCCCACCAGAACCGCGATCCTGGAATATTCGGCATTGCCCGCGAGCGTACGGGCAAGCGCCGTGCGCCATGCCGCTTCGCGCAGTTCCCGAACGCGCGCTGCAATCGATGAGCCGCCGACCGAGGCCTTCAGCGGGCTCGCCTTGCCGCCGGATACATTGCCTGCTGCGCCTGCCGGCCGGCCGGACGCTTTGCGGCGCGGCGCAGCGCAAGCCGCCGACGCACCGCCATCGGGAGCGGTGTCGTCAACCTGTTGGTCTTCGTCATCGCCGAGATCTTCGTCAGGCGTGTCCAATCGCGGAGCGCTTTGGGCTCCACCATCGCCCTGCTCCTGCGCCGCGATCATTTCGGCGGTCTGCGTCTTGAGGGCGAAGCAGCCGGAATTGGTGCAATGCCCCTCGTCGATATGGGTTTCGAATAAGGCGCGCTGTGCCGCCGAGTTGAACGGGCAGGTCGTGCATTCGCTCCGGTCGAAAATAGCTTGCCCGAGGTCCTGCGTAACCCGCATCAGCAGATCGCGCGTCTTGCCCACATCGAGGCCAGACGCCAAGATCGTTTCGAGCGCCTTGTCCTGCTTGTCGGATGGAACGGCGGCGAGAAGTTCCGCATGCCCGACCTTGATCCGCCGCTCATCGAGCGCGAGTTTGACGCTGTCGGAAAGATCCGCAAGCGCCAGGCGGCGGTCGAGCTTGGTCTTTGACCATCCGAGGCGCCGCGCGGCCTCGGCGCGGTCGTCCTTGCAGGCTGCCAGGACGCGCACGGCGGCATCAGCCTGTTCGGTTTCCGACGCATCGTCGCGCACGTCGTTCTCGTCGATCGCCGCCTCGAGGGCCTCCTGATCGGTCATCGCCCGGATAATGACGGGAACCTCGCCGTCTGGTCCGAACGCATCCAGAGCTGCCCGGTAGCGCCGGCCGCCGGCAACGATGACATACCTGTCTCCGTCATCCGCAGCGGGACGGACCAGCATCGGCTGGAGCATTCCTCGCAGGCGCAGCGAGGCTACCAGCTCGTCGTGCTTCCTGCTGTCGAAATAGCGCCGCGGATTATAACCCGCCACGATGCGTGAAAGCGGCAGCGTACTGTTATGTGTCGATTGCAATTCGGTCACAGCAGACCTCCTGTTGCCGGGAACTGAAAAAATGGGTGTCACGCGCACTCGTTCACGACGGCCGAAACGCAGCAGTCCGGGTTAGATCGGGGATGCGGCAATTGTCGTACGGACTGGCCAGCGACATCTGCAGTGCCTGTTGTTCGGCCATGAACCAGGTGCTGGCCGGGATCGTATAGGTTTCGACAGCGAACCGCTCGCCGCCGCTCGAGAAGGTGACATCGACGGTGAACAGCTGAAGGGGAGCGGTCGACAAGGCGCGCATGGCGGTGTCCTTCCATGACGAAGGGCCGGACCGGCGAGCGGGCCGGACCGGTCGTGACCAACGAAAAAATCGGAGCGGATGGCGGCAACCCAGTCAGAGGGCCTGTTCGAGGAGCTTTCTTGCCTTGCCTTCCAGTTCGAGGCGGCTGTCCTGGTGCGGCCTGGCGCGCGCGACCGCCGTGATGCCCTGGACGAAGTCATAGATGCTTTCGGGGGGATGCCCCTCCTCGGCCATCACCGTCTGGATGATCTTCGTCGTCTCGGCCCTGGAAAATCCGCGGCGGCGCAGGAAGGCGTCACGGTCCTCGTCCTTTCGCGCGACGATCTTCTCGCGCGCCGACCTGATGCCGGTGATGAAATGCTGCGGGGACGAGTTGGCGAAGTGCTCCAGCGCCGGCGCGGCCTGATGGGCAAACCGCGTGCCTGCGAATTTCGAGTGACGGATCTTGACCTCCTCGAAGTTCTCGACACCCCACAGGCAGCGGTTCGCGCATACACCGCGCAGATAGAACGTCGCGATTCCCAGGGTCTTCGATCCGACTTCGCTGTTCCATGCATAGAAGCCGCGAAAGTAGAGGTCGGGATCACCGTTGGGCAGTTTTCCCGCCTCGATCGGGTGCGTATCGTCGACGAGAAAGAGAAATATGTCCCGATCGGAGGCGTAAAGCGTGGTCGTCTCCCTGGTGATGTCGATATGAGGATTGTAGGTCATGCTGCTCCAGTCGATGGTCCCGGGCACCTTCCAGCGCGTGTCGCCGACACCGTCGCCGGCAAATTCCATGACCGCCTGAACCAGCTCCCAATCGAAGATGCGGCCGTACTGGCTTCCCGTTGCAGCGCGCAATTCGGTTCGCCCCGTGTCGGTCTGGAGCAGTTTCAGCTGCTCGCCGCGATGGTTGACGAGACCGTACTGGAGGTTGATGCCGGCCAGCGCGGCCGGCAGATCGCGCAGGTAGGACGCCGGAGCACCCACCAGGCTCGCCACCTGCCCGAACGACCAGTTGGTGGGCGCGAGGGGGCGATCGTCCCCCGGCGCGAGCAGCGTCAGGCGTTCAGGATCGTCGCTGCGGCTTTCGACCCGGATCGCCCGGCTTTCGACGATACGCGTGGTTGAGCGGTCGGCACGTGCGCGGACGCCGTCGTAAAGACTGGAAAGCGACAGGAACCGTTCGTCGTCAGGCCGCGAAAACCATTCCGATGAGACGCGGCTGCTGCGGCTACCCCGCGAAACATCGATCCGATAGGGCGCCGTCGCGGATGCCGGGCTGTTCGTCTGTGCTAGGCTTGCCATGGGGACCATCTCCTGGGTGCAAAGAGCGGGAAACCCTCACGTCACCCGTCACCCTCATTCCTCCCCCCTTGCTCCCATCCTGCGATCACGACTTCGCAGAGCGCCGTTTTCAAGATAGGATAGAGCCTGCGTTCCCGACCTCCTTCTGGCTGATCCCTCGATTGCCAGGAGGCCAACACAGTGACGACATTCAGGATCGTGGGCCGGCTTGTCCGCATGATGGCGACTGCCGCGATTGGCGCGCGACCAAGCCTTCTGCGTGCAGCCTGGCTCGAAGCCCTCGCGATCGCCCTGGGTGCGATCGGGCCTTATGCGCTGAAGCTGCTGATAGACGACCTCGACCGACCGCATGAGACCTCGCTGCATCTCCAGTTCTGCGTGCTGCTGTTCGTGGGATGCTGGGTCGGTGCATCCACCGTGGATACCGCCCGCCTCGCGCGCACTGCGGAAATAACCGATGCATTGACGCGCCATATGACGATCGAAGCGCTGGCTTGCGTGCTCCCCGCCATCACTGCGGCGCGGGACAGCCACAGCGGACGTGCGCCCGGCTTGCTGGAGCGGTTGCCCTACAGCCTGTCGCTGGTGGTGGAAGGCGTGATCTGGCGTGGCGGGCCCGCATTCCTGCAGTGCCTTACGGGCTTCCTGGTAATCGCCAGCCTCATATCCTGGACCTACGTCGCCCTTCTCGCGATCACGCTCCTGGGTTTCGTCGTCGCGGCATCGATCGGGTCGGTGCGCAATCGCGTCCATGCCGACGCGGCAAACAGTGCAGCGTCACAGGTGTCGCACAACACCGGCGACATCGTGCGCAATGCCCGGCGCGTCGTCCTCAACGGGGCGCTCGACCACGAACTTGCCCGCACCGCCACGATGCTCGATCTGAAACGGCGAGCGACCGCGGACATGTGCCGTTCGATGACCCTTATGGCAGCGCTGCAATGCTGCATCCTCGGATGCGGGCTTGCGGCACTTCTGATCCTGGCGGCGCTCGATGTGGCCGGGGCACGGATGTCGACAGGCGATTTTGTCCTGATCCAGACATACGCGTTCCGGTCGACCGTGTCGCTCAGTTCGCTGGGTCCGATCATTGCACAGGCCGGCGTCGCGATAGCCAACATCCGCGACGTGATGGAATTGGCGAATGCGCCCAAGGCTCCGGATATTCCGGAACCGCCTGTGTCCGACAGCGCGGACCTCGTGGCCACGCATGTCAGCTTTCGCTATCGCACGGATCAGCCCGTTATCGAGGACGTGTCGCTTCGGATCGACACCGGGAGTTTCGCAGTCATCGTCGGCTGCAATGGTTCCGGCAAATCGACGCTCGCACAGATCCTCGCCGGTGTGCTCGCCCCATCATCCGGCAAAATCGAAATAGCGGAAACGAATGTCGCGGCAATCCCCTGGCGCGAGCGATATCGCCACGTCCTCTATGCGCCGCAGTTTATCGGACTGTTCAACCGCTCACTCCGGGAAAACGCGCTCTACCATCCGGCGCGCCAATCTGCCGCCGGCGTCGAAGATCTGCTCGTTTCCTGGCGTTTCAAGGATCCAGGAACGCCTATCGATTTCGAGATGAAACTGGGCGAGCAGGGCGAACGCCTTTCGGGCGGGCAGATCCAGAAGCTCGAGCTTGCGCGACTGGCCGGATTGGACGTGCCGATCCTGATCCTCGACGAGAGCACTTCCGCACTCGATCCCCGCAGCGAGATGAACGCGGTTTCCGTCTTGCGGCAAAGGCGCCATGGCACTTCGACGCTGGTCATGATCAGCCATCGGATGGAGATCGCACGGGCCGCCGACCAGGTGCTGTTCATGCATGACGGGCGCCTCGCCGCGACCGGCACCCACGCGATGCTGATGGAGCGCTACGGGGCATACCGAAGTCTATGGTCGGTCGGGCTCGAGGAGGGATCGGTGATCAGAAAAGGCTAAGTTGGCGCGGCAACCGGCCCGGATCGCATGGCTTTGCCTTTTCACGATCCTGCGAAGCCGAACCGCCTGCTTCGACAGGCTGATCCGACGTGATCGTGGCGATCGTGGTTTTGCCTTTGGGTGCCGTGGCAAGCCGCGCTGTCCAGCCTCCGAGGATGTGAGCCGGTGTGAACCACTGCTCGCGGATTTCCCCGGAAAGGGCATCGCCAACGACGAGGCGGGCAGGAATATGAAGCAGCGACAGCTGCACGTAGGCCATGTGGATGGCACGCGGATCGATATCGACCGCAGTGACGTGAAGGTGTCGCTGGTAATTGATGCCCTGCATCCACAAACCTTCGGCCAGGGCGATGACCATGCTGCCCGATCCACAGGCCGGTTCCATCGCGGTGAGATAGCCCCGCTCTTCGATAGCGGCACGCGTTGCGGCGGGATCGCCGACAAGCATGTCCGCGATCGCCCTGCTCAATACGTAAGGAGTGAAGAACTGGCCCTTTGCCTTGCTGTGCAATTCGAGATCGTGGAACAGGGCGCCGAGGACATCGCCGAAGCCGCTTTCGAGGGCCAGGGTGAGTTCGGCCATGACGCGCGCGAAGCTTTCGATGATCTGGGTCTCGTAGCGACCGACGATCTCCAGGTAGCGTGCCTCGCGCTGTTCGCGCTGCACCAGGTCGACGCTGTTTGAGATCGCGATTGCCATCGCTTCCATGCAGTCGCCGAAACTCCGGTAGAGATCATGCCTTGGCTGGCACCGCTGCAGCAGGCCGCGCATCGCCTTCAGGTGCCGAACATGCCTGCATGGGCCGGGCGGAACTGCATCTTCCCCCAGACCTGTTGACCGATCCACCGATCAGGGCGCCTTGATCCATTCGTAGAGAAGGTGAGCATCGGGATCGTTGTCCGAACCGATGGAAATGCGCACGAGCCTGCCATCGCAGGCAAACGCCGATGCTCGCGGGAAGTCGAGGTGACGTCTTCCTTCAAGGATCAGATCGCCCGACCGGACAGCGGTGATCGCTCGCGTGATGCCCAACGATCGATGACCCGCAGGCGCATCGATGAGCTTCAAACTGTCGCCGGGCTTCACGCACTTTTTGAAAGCGGACAGCGAAACCAACGAAGCGACCGGGTTCCTGGCTCCGCGGCGCCTGGCAAGAGCGGCCCAGTAAGCTTGAGCGATACGGGCTTCGCAGAGGAACGAGCAGTTGTGGAAGTCCTGAAGGACGTTCGAGCGCGTGAAGCTGAAGCGTTCCATCTGGTCCTGCACGGCGATGAGCAATGCGTTCTGGTCCTCCCGATCGGTAAGGTCTCCCGGACTGTCGAGTATCTCGACGAGGATCTTGCGGCCTCCCGCAAATCTGTGCGTCGTGATCGCGAAACAGGTACCTTCGAAATGCCCGGTGAGATGCAGCCCCAGGCGACTGGCGATGGAGCCAAGCGCTTCACCTGCGCGATGAAGATCCCCCTCGTAGTGAAAATTGCCGCGTTCATCGCAAGCAGTCTGACTGTACAGGCGCGTGGAGGCACCCGTCGCACTGGCGTCGGTCATTGTCATTTCCTTATCTGTCGAGAAATTGACAGAAGGCCCGATTATCCTGGGCTGGGGGGAAAACTTGCCCGCTGGCCGGCGAGCCCGCAGAGTCCCGTCACCGATGGACGGTGCGCCCCAGGCGGCTTCGCAATTCGAACAACCGATGCGCGCTATGATGGAGGACTATCGGCCCTCACGACCGCCATCAGCGGCGGCGATACCAGCCTTACCTTGCTAGATCGGAAGCCGCCGATCCGGGATCGGCATCGGCTGGCGCAAATCGCATTGTCTCGGGAATCCAGGCAAGCGCACGCTGACGAATTTCCGGTTCGAGGGTAACGCCGCCGCTGAAAATCCGCTCGGCGGCGGCAGCGAGATCATGCTTCCTCAGCCGTGCGTAGGGTGCGCGAAACTGCGCACCGCCGATTTGCTCGATGATCGAAAGAATCCCGGGCTTGGTCAGCTTGTCGAAGAAGGTCAGCGCCGTCGGGCGCCACGAAGCCGCAACGTCGATGTCGAGCCTTTGCCCCAGGTAATCGAGGAAGTCTGTGCCGTCTCCATCACCGGGCACGGAGTGAAGCGTGCGCGCAACCGCCCATGCGAGCCAGGAGCCCTTTACCGCGTCGTCAAGCATGCAGAAGGCAGCATACCGCTCCACGATGGTTTCGTACCTGGCCCAGCTACGGTCCAGCGCCTCCTCCATGACCATCCATCCTGCGCACGCCCGCGTCTCGCCGGAGAAGCCGTGGATCGACGCCGGTGGCATGGGCGCGCTCAAGGTGCTCGGAATATCGTCGGTGTCTTTCTGACGTTCGCGGTCGATCATGATGAACGTCCCGAGATCGCGCGCGAAGGTCGGGTGCTGCGCGACATGGAGTGCCAGGATTTCGCACTTCATCGCGGCCAGCATCTCTCGCAGACGCCGGTCCAGGACCGGCCCAACATGGGCGGGCGCGGTCGGATCGGAGATTCCATCGGCGGCGCTGTCCGCCTTTTCGACGGCATGGCCATCGCCATCCGCCACTGGTGCGACGAACAACTGGGGATGGATCTGAGGCGTTCCGCCCGCCGACAGAACCACATAGCCAAGCGCAGCGGCTTTCGAATGCGTATCGCTTTCGAGGCCCGTCTTGCAAACGTCGGTCGCCCCTGCCGCAAAATCGGCATCGCAAAAGGCATCATTTTTCCTGCGAGGGTCTGACCCATCCAAAGCGGGCAAATCACCCCCGGTTCCTCCATCGAGCGCTTTGCCTGCCGCGACGCACGGCCCGGATTCCGGCGCCGTCGGCAGCGACCGCAGCATACAGGTTTCCGTATAGGGGACACGCTCGCTGGCCACGCTGCGGATTTGCCCGAGCCCTTCGCGCTGACGGATCACCTCGGCCTGCTCGGCCAGCTTCGCCTCGGCCAGTTCCTCAAGTATATGAATGTCGATCCAGCGTTCGTCGGCAGCGTTGGAAAACAGGTCCTCGTCCTCGATGCGGCCACCCGCCGCGACGTACGCCTCGCGGCCTACCAGCAGGGCCTTGGGATCGTCGGCACGGTAGCTGTAGCACTTGAGCGCGCGCCGTACTTCACTGGCGTTATCGCAGGCACCGGCTCCCTGGAGTGCTTGCCAGATCGCCATCTGCCGCGAGGTGTCGGCGGTGCTCGCATAGGCCTTCGCGACTTCGAGCGTGATCTCGTCGGCGTCGAGCGCCGCGAAAATCGGATCTGCGAGATTGGCCAGCCGGAGGCGGCCCATTACGAAGCGCTTCTCGACGCCGAAGCGGCGGGCAATGTCCGCAGGGCTTCGTTTCTCGACCTCGATCAAATCCCTGAACGCCAGGCAATCCTCGGCAGGCGACAGTGCCGCCCGCTCGTAATTCTCGACGAGGCTAATTTCGCGGCTGTCTTTCGGGTTGGCCAGTACGAGGATCGGAACCTGATGGTCCGCAGGCAGCACGCCTTTTTCGATCAGCCGATGTATCGCATCGAGGCGCCTGCCGCCTGCCGTGACGCGATAGTACCCCTTCTTCCGGGGAACCGGTACGCCAACAAGGTTCTGGAGAAGACCATGTGCGGCGATGCTCGCTTCAAGTTCCGCATCCGCCCGCGCATTTGAACGCTTGCGCACATTGACGGGCGATCTGGCCAGTTGGGCTGCCGGGACGAGAACGGATGGCTCATTCATGCGACAAACTCCGAAAAAAAAAGGCGGTTACGACTGCAAACCATACCTCCCTTCTCTCCCTTTCCCTTCGGGACCGACCTTGCGATCCAGGAGCGCTACGACCCAGTCATTCGGAGGACTTCGAATGGCTTCGGCGGATCGATGCCAGGACATCAGCCCAGTCGTTGTGTGAAACGGGAGGCCAGATTTCGTTCAGTTCGAGATCAGGACGCAGATAGGCTTCACGCGCACGGCGGCTCGCTGCGCTTCCGGCCGCATCCCTGTCGAACAGGAGAACGAGCCGCTCGAGCCCGTCGGGAAGCGCAATGCGATCGGCACGTGCCGTTCCGAGCGTGGCCCATACCGGTATCCGGTGAACCGCCATTGCCGCGAGCGCCGTCTCGATGCCTTCCGCAAGGCCGAGCACGCGGCTTGCTGGCATGAGTTGCACGGCGCCCCGGCCCGGGCTGCCCAGCAGCATGCGTGGCTGCGTGAGATCGCCAGCCCGCCCGCCTGCAGGATCAAAGAAGGTCCGGTGGACGGCGACGATCCTGCGATGTTCGCGCACGGCAGCCAGCATTGCGGGCCGAAACACCACGTCACGTCCCCGCCCTAGCGGCGTGTGGGCATTGAAGCGCAGATCATCTCCCTGCGGTTTGAGGAAGCGGCGGGACAGATAGGCTTCGGCAGGCGTACCGGCCAAAGGGACGGAAGCGTTCCATACCCGCAGCGCGGCTCCGATGTCGGCACTGGTTTTGGTTGATATGTATGGCGAGTTCGATGCGGCAGCCTCCGGGATAGGCAACCCCAGGCGATGGATCGCCCGTACCACGTCAATTGCTGCGCATCCGGCAAAGCATTTGAACAGCAAGGCCTGTTCGCCAACCCTGACCGACAGGCTGGGGTGGTGATCCGCATGAGCCGGACATAGGCACAGGCCCTTTCCATTCCTCCAGACCCCGCCGAGCCTAGCAACCAGTCGGGCGCCCTGAGCGTCCTGCAATTCCGCGCTCCGGGCATGACTGCCTTGGCTGCCGGGCCCTGCAAGGCTACGATCCTTGGGAGTCATCAGCGAACGTCTTCGTCGAAGTGTTCGATGATGCGCAGGAACGCATCCCGCACATCCTCCACAGGCACCGCGAGCCGCACGGCGATCGCCGCTATCGGTATGTTCTGGCAAAAGAACATGTCCAGGGCGTCGGCAACGTATGCCGGCTCGTCGCGCAATATCGTGGCAAGCTTTCGGGTATGGCGCGCTAGAGCCCGATGGCGGCGCCATCGCGCCTTGGCAAGGCGACAACGCAGCAGCAGGCGACGAAATGCATGCAAGACGTATGGCAAAGTCATGGGCAATTCCGAATGAGGATCGATGACGAGAGGCGACCCCTCGCCCCCCACTCGCCCCCTTCGCTTCTCTTCCCGGACAGTGCCTCGCTATGCCGTCTTTCCAAGCCGTCATCCGGCGGAATGGTGGAAAGCCCCGCTCCAAGGGGCGGCTGGTGGAAGTTCGCTTCAAGGCATGCATGATGATATGGTGCAGCTGCCGCGTTAGCACATACGAATACAAGCCCCTTCAAGGGCATGCGAGCGAAAGATAGCCGGGCCCGGCAGTACCGCGCCCGTCTTCCGGCGGCTTCCTGATGTTTGAAAGGACGATTTTACCCATGACTTAAGGAGAAAACGTGATGATCAATCGGAAAGACTACAAGCAGGCCATCAGTGTTCTTGGAGAAACCTCGGATGCCAACGCGGTTTACGAAGCGATGGATCGCCTGACCCGTGTCCTTGGATTCGAAAGATACGCCATCAGCCACCATGTCGATCTGCTACATCCGCCCGCAGGCGCATATGGTCTCACCGATTACGAAAGTGACTGGCTGAACGAGATCGTCACCGAGCAATACTACCTCGACGATCCGATCCAGCGCCTGTGCGACAGGAGAAACTGCGGATTTCTCTGGCCGGATCCCGCATCGCTTCTCTCCCTCACCCCGCGCCAGCGTCACATTCTCGATCAGGGTGCGAAACACAACCTGCGAGGCGGATATACCGTGCCCATGTACCTTCCCGGCGAGTATGCCGGGAGTTGCACCTTCGCCACGGCGCATCCCGAAGCGCTTGCGCCAAACGCGCTACCGTCGGCGTTCTTCGCCGCATCTTTTGCGTTCGAAGCAATCCGGCGGATAGCCAGGCTTCGCTCCGGACTGGCGCTCCCTACTCCTCCCGGCCTCAGGCGCCGCGAGCGCCAGGTCCTGATCCTCATGGGGCGCGGCAAGACATATCGGGAAATCGGCGAGATCCTGGGACTTTCCGCTCACACGGCGCACGAATATGCCAAACGCATACTGCTCGCCTATGGGAACATCCATCGTAACAACCTGATCGCGCGCGCCTTGTTCGACGGTATCGTCACCTACCCCGAACTGCTCTCGATGCACTGATCAATTCCCAGTTCAGGGTACAGACGAGCGGTGTCATTCGCACCGATGATGCGCCCTTGCCGATTCTGGCATGGCAGGGAGCAATTTAAATGATCTGCATATTCGAGGGGCACGAGGAACCCGGTATGAACCCGATCCTCGATGGCATGCATCGGGCCAGGAAGCGGGTATTCGTCGATCTCCTGCACTGGAATGTGCCGGTGGTCGCCGACGCTTTCGAAATCGATCAGTTCGATGACGAGCACGCGATTTACGTCGTCGCCAGCGACGATGATGGCCACCACGAAGGCTCGATCCGTTTGTTGCGCAGCGATCGCCCGCATGTGCTGGGATCGGTCTTCCCTTTTCTGTGCGATGACGGGGTGCCGAACGGTCTGGATGTCTTCGAACTGAGTCGGCTTTGCCTGTCTCGCAGCCTGGGAGCCGCGCGCAGGCTGGAAGTGCGCAACGCCCTGGCCACCGCCATCGTGCAGTTCGCGTTACAGCGCGGGATAAGCTCCTACAGCTGCGTCGCGGATTCAAGCTGGCTCAGCCAGATCCTTCGGCTGGGATGGACTGTACGGCCTTTGGGCGTTCCGCAAATGATCGCGGGGCTGCCAACGGGAGCACTGTTCATCGAGATCGACGCCGGCACGCCGCGCAAACTCGAAGTGGCCGGGACGAACGTGCCCATGCGCATCACCTCCACTTTCGCGATCGACCGCGCGGCTGCCTGAAAGGAGCCCCTCATGCCTCTCATAGCCATCGACACTCTCGATCACGACATAGACCGTTATAGCAGCCGCCTCGGACAGGATGGCTATTGTATCGTGAAAGGTGCGACCTCCCGCAGTTCGCTTGATGATCTCGCCGAGGATCTGCAGCCTGCGTTCGCGGCAACACCGTTTTCGCGGGGACCATTTTACGGAGATACGACCCGGCGCTTTCACGGTTTGCTGCACCGTTCGCCGCGTGCGGCGGACTTCGTGCTCAATCCCCTAATTTATGGGATTGCCGAACGTATCCTGAGGCCATGGTGCGATATCATCCAGCTCAACCTCACGCAGGCTATCGAGATTGCGCCAGGAGGCCTAGCGCAGCCGCCGCACCGGGATCAGGACATGTGGCCAATCCATTCGGCCGGCGTCGAATATCTGGTCAACGTCATGTGGCCGTTCACCCGATACTCCGCCGAAAACGGCGCCACTCTTATCTGGGCGGGAAGCCATCGACGACAGGACGAAGTATGCATCGGCATGGAGGAGGCGATCGCGGCGGAGATGGAACCTGGCGATGCCCTGCTCTTTCTGGGGTCCACCCTGCACGCCGGCGGCGCCAACGTCACCAGCGAGCCGCGCCGGGGAATGATCATAAGCTACAGTCTGGGTTGGCTGAAACCGTACGAACTGCCTTGGCTGGCGTACCCACCCGAGATCGCCCGCACGTTGCCTCCGGCTTTGGCAAGACTGGCCGGCTATCAGGCACATCGTCCCAACCTCGGCACACATGAAGGTCGTTGCCCTTCAATGCTCCTGGACCCGGTCAATCATGGTCCTATGGGAGCGATCGATATGCTGCGCCCCGATCAGGAAGCTCTGATCGCTGAATACCGGTCCGATCCACTCGGTGGCGCCCTGAAGCCGCCGCTCACCGGCAAGGCATAGCTGATGGAACGGCGGCGTCGGATTTGTGAAGTACTGGGCAAGCAGCATCGGTTGGCCGAAATCAAACTCGGTCTCGACCGGCGACAATGGCCGGAATGGCTCATGCTAATCGACCTGTACCAGGCGGAACAGCAAGAGATGCAAGTGGGCTTCGAGACTTTGGCCGGAACGTCAGGCCTGTCGGTCGCGACGGCTTTTCGCCGCACCTTGGCTATGATTGAGGTTGGCAATTTGGAGCGGGTTCCCGATCCGACAGACAAGCGACGAAGTTTCGTGATGCTTTCGGAACGAGCCCGCGGTCGCATGGACATCATCATGGATGAGTTTGGGATTATGCTGTTCAGGTGACGGGCTTTCCGTATTCTATTTCGCTTCGGAGATGGAGAAGCAAGATTCGTCTTCGGCGCGTGAAGTAACAATTTCTTGTGACAAGCCTTGCCGGCAGACTAAAGCGAGACCTGTCAGATTCCACCCTAACGAGTTCTGCAGATTTCAACCGCCCTACGCTACGGGACCTACGTGGGACGGCTTGCGACCGAGGCTGTGTAAAAACGCGGTTTCGCTGCGGCGTACAGTGGGGGTAGTGACGCGGCGGTATGATGCGATCAGGCCCGGATTACCTGGATCATCATCGGGACGCCGATCATCTGGATCATGCGCTTCATATTGTAGGCCAGGACGCTGAGGCTCATCTCTGTTCTGACATTTTTCAGGGTCCTGGTGAGGAAGGGCGTACTGCCCATCCAGGCTTTGAGCGTGCCGAAGACATGTTCGACCGTCTGTCGCCTAATGCCCATGGCATCCGGCAATTGATCGAGGCGCATTTGCATCTCGTCCAGTACCGCCTCATGCGCCCATCGCTTTACCCGCTTCACCTTTTCCGGCGTACAGCGCGGCCTGAGCTGACAGGAATGGCAGGCGGCAAGGTTGCGGTAGTGGCCGATCTCACCCTCTCGATCCGAACGGACCTTGCTCCGGGTTAGATGGGCTCCGGCAGGACAGCGGTAGCGATCATGGACAACGTCATAGACGAAGTCCGGCCTTGCAAAGAGACCCAGCTTTGACCGGCCTGATGTATCGACCTTGGGAACGCAGGGGAGCACACCCGTGCTTTGGCATTCCAATATCTGGTCACGGCTGTAATAGCCCCTGTCTGCAAGCACCGTGAGATCCGGGGTGCCAGCGGCGTACAGGGCAACGCGGCCCATGGGAACAAGCTGGGCACGATCGGAGCCTTCGTTCACTACCTCATGCGCAATGATGAGATGATGCTCGGTATCTACCGCCGCCTGCACATTGTAGCCGACAACGCCCGTGCCACGGCCGGTCGTGGCCATGGACCGAGCATCAGGATCGGTGAGGGATATCTGATTGTCGGGGGCAGCCTCTACCTGCGCGGCCATGTCTTTCAGATATTGCATCTGACGGCGTAGCCCGGCGACCTTCTCGCGAATCTTGTCGGCCCGCATCTCGGGCACGTCACTGTCCTCACGATCGGCCCGGTCGAGCGCGACCAGATAGCGATCTATACTGGCCTGGACCTGTTCGATGCGCGCGGCTGCCTTATGCGCCGTGAAGTTGCGATCCCGGTTGTTCACTGCCTTAAACTTGCTGCCATCCACCGCAACCATGGCGCCGCTGAACAGGCCCATGCCGCGGCAGAGCGTCACGAACTGCCCGCATACCGCGCGAATGGCAGCGCCGTTGTCACGCCGAAAATTGGCAATCGTCTTGAAGTCTGGCGCCAGCCGACCCGTCAGCCACATCAACTCGATATTGCGGCCTGCTTCCCGTTCGAGCCGTCGGCTCGACTGGATGCTATTGAGATAGCCGTACAGATAGATCTTCAGCATCGTCGATGGATGATAAGCGGGTCGCCCTGTCAATGCCGGGGTCATGCCTTCAAAGCCTAGAGCCGTCAGATCAAGCTCATCGATGAAGGCTTCGACGACCCTGACCGGGTTATCTTCGCTGACGTAATCATCCAGCGATGCAGGCAGAAAACTATCCTGCCGACGATCTTCCCCTTCGACGAAACGGCCCATGACCAAGTCTCCCGGAACGCCGGAAAACCCTAGCATAATTAGACGTTTTTACACAGCCTCGACCCATGC
>NZ_JABXWS010000069.1:0-75722 GCF_015594425.1 Novosphingobium sp. HR1a | reverse complement strand
CCGCGGGAGGGGCGCATGGGGCAGCGTAGCGTGTTATACGTAGGCCTTTAGCGGGGCGAGGTTGGCAGTTCCTTCAATGGATAGGAACTTGCCATGACTGTCTCGATCAACACGGCCCCGATCAGTCCGCTGCGCCAGCGGATGCAGCACGACATGATGATGCGGGGCCTCGGTCCCCACACCCAGAAGGATTACGTGCGCCATGTGAAGCGCCTGGCGGCTTTTCTGGGGCGCCCTCCCGATACGGCGACGCAAGACGACCTTCGCCGCTTTCAGATCATGCAACACGAGAGCGGTGTCAGACCAACGACCATCAACGGTACGGTGTCGGCGTTGCGCTTCCTGTACAATGTCACACTCAAGCGGCGCGATCTGTCACAGGCC
This sequence comes from Novosphingobium sp. HR1a, assembly GCF_015594425.1. NCBI lineage: Bacteria > Pseudomonadati > Pseudomonadota > Alphaproteobacteria > Sphingomonadales > Sphingomonadaceae > Novosphingobium > Novosphingobium sp. HR1a. The sequence goes on along the minus strand of NZ_JABXWS010000069.1, from coordinate 75,338 downwards.
CTGGTTGTCACTCGCATCGTACCGCGTCTTCCCGAAGTACTGAGCATCGAGGAGGCCGCGCGGTTGCTCCAGTCGGCGCCGGGCATAAAGTACAAGGCGGCGCTGGGCGTAGCCTATGGCGCGGGCCTGCGCGTATCCGAGGTCGCCCACCTCAAGGTCGACGATATCGACAGCACGCGCATGCTGATCCGCGTCGAACAGGGCAAAGGCGGGAAGGATCGCAACGCCATGCTCTCCCCCCATTTGCTCCAACTGCTGCGGATGTGGTGGCGTGAGGGCAGGAAGTGCGGGGTCCTGATCGCGCATGGCTGGCTGTTTCCGGGCCAGAACATTACCGACCCGATCTCGACCCGGCAGTTGCATCGCGCGGTTCAGGAGGCGGCCGAGGTGGCCGGCATCCGCAAGCGCGTCAGCCCTCACACCCTGCGTCATTCCTTCGCTACGCATCTGCTCGAGCAGGATGTCGATATCCGCGTGATCCAGGTCTTGTTGGGGCACAGCAAGCTGGAGACCACCGCGCTCTACACCAAGGTGTCCACCCGCACGATCCACGCCGTGTCGAGCCCACTCGACCAGTTGATGGCACTGATGGAGGGCAAGACGTCCACAGGATGAGCCGATGCGGCCCGACCTCGAGGTCGCGGACATCTTCCGCTCTGCTGGACCAGCCTACCGGGCAACCCATGCCGGGCACCTTGGCTTACCCCAGCTCAAGGTGATGTCCGCGATCGAGACCTGTCGCACCGCCGCCCTCGGTGGCCACGTCGAGGCTTGCGAGGATTGCGGGCATTGGCGGGTCGCCTACAACAGCTGTCGCAACCGGCATTGCCCCAAATGCCAGGGCGCCGCCGCGCGCACCTGGCTGGCTGAACGGGAGGCTGACCTGTTGCCGGTCGGTTACTTCCACGTCGTCTTCACGCTGCCGGCCGAGGTCGCCGACATCGCGTTCCAGAACAAAGCGCTGGTCTACGACCTGCTGTTCAAGGCGGCGTCGCAGGCGATGCTGACCATCGCCGCCGATCCCCGGCATCTGGGCGCCCGGATCGGGATCACCGCCGTGCTCCACACCTGGGGATCAGCCATGACCCACCATCCGCATGTTCACATGATCGTGCCGGGTGGCGGCATCGCGCACGATAAACGCCGCTGGATCTCCTCGCGGCCGGCCTTCCTCCTGCCCGTGCGCGTGCTGGGTGCGCTGTTCCGCCGGCTCTTCCTCACCCGGCTGAACGCTCTCCATGACGCAGGCAAGCTCGCCTTCTTTGGATCCATGACCGATCTGGCCGATCGCCCAACCTTCCTGCGCCACCTCGCCCCGGTGCGTAAGAAGCGTTGGGTGGTCTATGCCAAAGCGCCCTTTGCCGGGCCGGAGGCGGTGCTCGCCTACCTCTCGCGCTACACCCACCGCGTTGCCATCTCCAACCGTCGCCTGGTCGCCTTCGACGAGAATGGCGTCACTTTGCGCTACAAGGACTATCGCCTCGATGGCCCGGAACGGCAGAGTGTCATGACGCTCGCCGCCGATGAGTTCATCCGCCGCTTCCTGCTTCACGTCCTGCCGCGCGGCTTCCATCGCATCCGCCATTACGGCCTGCTCGCCAGCACCGCACGCCGGGACAATCTCGCGCTCGCTCGCCGACTACTTGCTGTCTCGGCGGAACCAGAAGCGCCAACGCCCGAAACTCCATCCGACACCTGCCCGCTATGCCCCTGCTGCGGCGGGCGCATGATCGTCATCGAAACCTTCGCGCGCTGGAACCAGCCACGCGCGCCGCCCAGGCCCATGACGCCAATCCGGGAGCTCGCCGCATGACCCGGCATGATCCGCCTACAGTCATGGCCCCGCAGATCGTGCGGCGGTCAACGAGCCGACTTGTCCCCGGCGCGTGCGGCATCCCAGTCCGCTCCTGGCATCATCGTCGACAGCGCGGCAAACACACCTCTGGGGCATCCCAACACCCGCCGCTGCACTGCTGTCCTGCATCCATCGACCTGCGCGCTTCACCCCGCCGAACCACCCGAAAGCGCAAATCCCCATAGCTCGACCTATAGGGCCCGCGGGTTCCTGCATGGCAGGCTTTCGTACGCAAGCGCCCGAAACCCTTCACCATTGTAGACGCTCAGCTGCAAATTGCTCTTCCCCAAGTGCGGCCCGTCTGCTTTCCCGCCTGTGTGATGACGACAGACGACTTCTCGGGTCCGGAAGAAGGCTGCTTAAGCTGGGAGGTAGACCAGTGCACGTTGAAGATCGGCGCGCTGCACGTTCTGGTATGGCCGTACTCGGCGGGCCTTATGTCCTGCTGAATTACGTTCCTAGGTCCCAATGACTGGTGGCCGAACGGTAGCAGCGCCTTGCGATACAACTATAATTGCCATCCAATTTATGCGATTGACTCGCAATAGCATATCTTTATGGACCCCTCGCAACGAGTGAGGGGAATAAATTCATGCGTATCAATCGCCAGTCCATGTCGTCCGCGACGGCCGTGGCAATCTATCTGATGACGGCGCCAAGCGCGGTTGCTGCCGAGGCAGAAGCCGAGGCCACCAGCCCGCCACGCGATGACATCATCGTGACCGGACTGCGCGAGGACAAGGGGCAGAACGCGGTGACGCAGGGCGGCGCACTTGGCAGCAAGCCGTTGCTCGATACCCCGTTCTCGGTGACAGTCGTGGACCGGGACGATATCGACAGGCGCCAAGCGACCTCGATCGGGCAGATATTCATCAACGACCCTGCGGTGTTTTCCTTTGCCACGGCAGGGACCACGAACTGGTGGGGCACGCAGATCCGCGGCCTTGGCGTACGCAATTATTACGTCGATGACGTGCCGCTGCTGCTTTATTGGGGCGGTGATTTCCCGCTGGAATCGATCGAAAGCGTCGAGGCGCTCAAGGGGCTGAGCGGCTTCATGTATGGCTTCGGAGCGCCGGGCGGCGTGATCAGCTATCGCACCAAGCGGCCTACCGAGACGCCGATGCTGTCTACCGAGATCGGCTGGCGCACGAACAGCGATTTCTTCGCGCGGATAGACGCCGGCGGGCCGCTGACCAGTGACGGAAATCTGGGCTATCGCCTCAACCTTGGCGGCGAGAAGGGCACGGCCTATAACGACGCCGGGGTGAACCGGATGGTCGGATCGCTGGCGCTGGAATATCAGGTCAGCCCCTCGCTCAAATGGTACGCCACCGCGACATACGAGGACAGCAAGCTGAAGCATGAGCCGTTCCAGATCTACTGGAGCGCTTACGAGGGCAGCCAGCTGCCCAAAGCGACCTACGACTATGACAAGCTGAACATCGACAACAGCTATTATCAGGCGCGTACCCTGGCGACGGCCACGGGGCTGGAGTGGCAGTTCGCCAAGGCCTGGTCGGCGAAGCTTACTTATGGCTATACCAGCAAACTGCACCATTCGAACAAGATGTTCGTCTATATGCTCAATCAGGCCGGCGACTATGACGGCTACGCCTATAACTTCGCCGAACTGGACAAGAACCATTTTGCGCAAGCCATGGTCCAGGGCGATTGGCAGACCGGTCCGATCCGGCACGAGATCGTCGCGGGCGCGTCGTTCATGGCCAATAGCGCCGACTTCGGCCTGAACGATTATTACTGGGGCGGGGATTTCAGCGGAAACATCTATCAGGACCAGAATTTCCGCGTGACCCGCGACATCGCGTACGGCACCGATGGCTCACCCACGCGCGAGCGGCAGTATGCCGGATTTCTGAGCGATACACTGCACCTGGGGGACCATGTTCAGGCGATGCTCGGACTGCGCTACACCCGCTACCGCCTGCTCGACACCGATGGCGATCCGTCAGAGGATAGCGGCTATCGCACTTCTGCCTTCACCCCCACGATTGCGCTGATCTACAAGCCGGTTCCCTCCGTCTCGATCTACGGCAGCTATGTCGAGGCGATGGAGGCGGGCAGCCACGTCAGCGGTGAATATGCGAACGTCGGCGAAGTGCTCAAGGCGACCATCAGCAAGCAGTACGAAGTGGGCGTGAAGGTCGAGCATGGCGGGCTCAGCCTCACCGGGGCGGGTTTTCGTATCGAGCGGGGCAATACGATTGACCAACTTGTGGGCGACCAGCGTTACCTGACGCAGGACGGGCTCACCGTTTACAGGGGCATAGAGGCCAGCGCCAGTTACCGTGTCGACAGGAACCTGCGCCTTGGGCTGGGTGCGGTGTACCTCGATCCGAGCATCCGAGACGTTTCCCCGGAAAACGCGGAACTGGTCGGCAATGTCCCGGCGGAAGCGGCCAGGTGGCAGGTGGTCGGCAATGCCGAATACTCCGTTCCAGCCGTGCCGGGTCTGAGCGTCCACGCCAACGCGCGCTATTTCGGCAAGGCGCCGACGGACGACTACAACCAGTTGTATATTCCCGGCCGGACGCTGGCCAGCATCGGCTTTCAGCATGAAGCCCTGATTGCCGATCACAAAGTGGTGTTCACCGGCAACATCAATAACCTGTTCAACAAAAAGTACTGGGGCCTCGGCAACATCGGGGAAGGCATCAACGGATCGCTCAGCGCCAAGATTTCCTGGTGATCATAGCGGAGGCTGGGAGGCAATGGGCTTTCCTCTCTTCTTGAAGCTAGCGGATCGCTATAGAGGGGGGCGGCTGCCAAGCGCGATCGCAGGATTGCTCAAGCTTGCCATCTGAACGAGAGGGGCAATTGGCGGAATTCGGTTCAAGCGCCCCTTCAGGGTCGTTCAGCAGCCAACTTCACGCTCTCAGGTGTGGACTGGCAGCTTCCTACACCCACAAGCGCTCTGAGTAGGAAAGCATCCAGGGCAAGATCGTCCTCACCGTCGCCTTATCGACGACCGCTCCAACTGCGGGATAATGATTTGATGCCCTGAATGGCGTAGCGCTTAGCCTGCCCCAAATCGTTGACCGCGAGGATGAGAACGGCTCATATCCTTACCGCAAATGTTGGAAACGAGGCGGCAAGGATGCGAGGGCGCGACGTTATCGCCGGGCTATCGATCGCTGGGCTCATGCTCCCGGAAGCGATCGCGTATGCCGGTATCGCCGGGCTTCCGCCGCAACGCGCGATTCTTGCGGCGATTGTGGGGGCCTGCGCGTACCTCACCGTGGGGCGCAGCCGGTTCGCGATCATCTCACCGACATCGTCTTCGGCCGCGATCCTAGCCGCCGCGCTCGCTTCGTTACCACCCGAGGGCATTTCGGCGGGTATGCTGGCGACGCTGATCGTCGGAATGGTCGGGGTGCTTTTCTGTGTCATAAGTGCAGCGCGGCTTGGGGGACTGGCAAGTTTCATATCGCGGCCTGTTTTGCGGGGATTTGCGTTCGGGCTGGCGATCACGATCATCGTCAAGCAGTTGCCGGTCGCTCTGGGCGTGTCGTTGCACTCATCGTCGATCGGGGCGTTACTCATCGCATTGCTGAGAGGCTTTGCGCAGTGGCATCTCGCCAGTCTGGCCACGGCTGCCTTCGCGCTTGCCACCTTACTGCTGTTGCGCAAGGTTCCGGCGGTTCCCGGGGCCTTTGTCGTGCTGGTCGGGGGCGTCGGCTCATCGATGTTGCTGGACCTCCCCGCGCATGGCGTCGCCAGCGTGGGGACGATCACGCTCGTACCGCGATGGGATGGGCTCGGCCTGCCGAACTGGAAGGAATTGTCGCGGATCTTACAACTGGCCGTGCCGATCGTGCTTATCCTGCTGGCCGAAAGCTGGGGCACGATGCGCACTCTGGCGCTGCGCCATGGCGACAGGGTGGACGCGAACCGCGAGATGGCGGCGCTGGGCATCGCCAACATTGCGGCCTGTGCGGTGCAGGGCATGCCGGTGGGGACAGGGTTCTCCGCAGGATCGGCGGCAGAGGCGGCCGGAAGCACCACGCGATGGACGGGGCTGGTGGCGGCGGGTGCGTTGGCGGCGCTGGTCGTTCTTGCCATGCCGCTGGTCGCGCGGTTGCCCGAACCGGTGCTTGCGGCGGTGGTCGTGGCGGCGCTTGCCCATGCGCTCGATCCGGGGCCGCTGATCCGGTTGTGGCGTATCCGGCGAGACGCTGCGGCGGCGCTGGGCGCGGCAGGGGGTGTGCTCGCGCTGGGCGTGCTCGATGGTATGCTGTTCGCCATCGGCCTGTCACTTGCACTGCTGATCCGGCGACTGGCAACTCCGCAACTGAGTATGCTTGGCCAGTTGGGTACGGGTCATGATTATGTGGACATCGCTCGGCACCCCGAGGTGTCCGTGCCCGCTGGTATGACGATCGTGCGCCCGGCGGAGCCCTTGTTCTTCGCCAACGCTGAGCGGGTGCTGGGCCGCATCGCAGACCTGCCTAGCCTGCGTTCGGATGGCGCCAAACTGATCATCAGCCTGGAAGAAAGCTTCGATATCGACAGCACCGCGCTCGATGCGTTGCTGGAATTCGCCGGCCAGATGCAGACGCGCGGCGTATCGCTGCGGCTGGCGCGGGTGCGCGATCACGTTCGTGACCTGATGGCGGCGGCGGACGCCGCCGATCTCATCGCGCGCAGCAGCTACAGCGTCGACGATGCCGTGCAGATGCTGGAAGAGGAGACGTCTCGATGCCGCACATAGCGCCGGAACCGTTACTGCACTCAGTCGCGCTGGACGCCCTGCGGCCCACCCAGATGACGGTAGGGCTGGCCGAAGTGGCGCGCAAGCGGGAGGAATGGAGCGGGCGCGATGATGCCGATCGCCCCGATTTCCTGGGACGGCACATGATACCGGTCGTGGTCGGACCGAAGGGGCGGCGGTGGATGGTCGATCATCATCATCTCGCCCGTGCACTGCATGACGAGGGTGTGCTCCACATTCTGGTGAGCGTCGTTGCCGACCTCAGCCATCTGAAGGCCGATGCCTTCATGACCTACATGGACAACCGCAACTGGCTGCACCCGTTCGACGATACAGGGCATCGGCAGGACTACAAAGCTATACCCAAGCACATCGGCAAGCTGACCGACGATCCTTATCGCTCGCTGGCCGGGCAACTGAGGCGCATGGGTGGCTACGCCAAGGTCGACATTCTCTACGCCGAGTTCCTCTGGGCCAGTTTCCTGCGGGACAGGATCAAGGCGTCGCGCCTGCGGGACGATTTCGACGGCTGCGTGGACAAGGCGCTGGTTCTGGCCCGATCGGCCCACGCGGCGCATCTCCCGGGGTGGGCCGGGCGCGCGGATTGAGGGTCAGGCGCCTATCGAGTCCCGATCCGCGGACTTGCGCTGGCGGATCAGCAGTCCTGCGACCCCGATAACGACGGCGACTGCAACCAGCGGCAGCACGACATGGACGACAGACCGTATTTTGCCGAACACCGCCTCGATGGCCGAACCGAAGAAATATCCGGCGCTGACGAAGACGGTCCCCCACAAGATCGCTGCGCAGGCATTGATCAGCAGGAACGTTCGCGCAGGAATCCGGGTGGTGCCGATGGCGATGGGGCTAACCGTGCGAAGACCGTAGAGGAAGCGAAAGGCGAAGACGAAGATTGTTGGATGTCGCTCGAAGGTCGAAAGGGCCTTGGCGAACGCCGCCTTGCGCTGCACCCGCTGCACAAACGCATGGTCGCGGAACCGACGGCCCAGCAGGAAAAATATCTGGTCGGCCACGAATGACCCTGCCGAAGCGGCCGCGATCGCCGGCAGGAAGGGCAGTATGCCGCGATGGACCATGATCCCGCCGATGACGACGACCGTCTCCCCTGCGATGGCGGCGCCGGCAAAAAGAGCGGGCAGACCGTACTCGGCTATGATTTGATCGAGGGTAATCGGGCGCGCCTTTCCAGTTTCGTGCAAAGATATCGGGAAAACGGCCTGCCTCCTGTGACGTTCCTCAACCGTCAGATGATGCAGCAAGCTTTAAAATGGCAAATCCTAAGCTTTTGAAATCGCATTTGACTGGTCGTCCTCGACATGGCGGAATGATCTGCACAGACTACCTTTCGGAGTTTGGCAACCGCCATACATCAAACGAGGAGTACGGCGCTCACGACCCTTTGCGGCCGTTCAGCCGCCGATTTTCCCTCCCCGGGTGCGGACCGGCAGCTTTCTCGCATTTCATATGCCCGAGCATGGCCGCCATCTGCCTCGCGGCGTTTGTCGGCGCCGGTTGTTCTATGCAAATTCGACTAAGTGCCTGACTCAGAAGTTTCTCAAGCGTAGCAATACCTTGCAGTTCTGCGGGTGAGCATGCGGATGGAGGCTATCGTTATCCATGCCGTGGAGGATTCGATGGTAGTTTCCCAATCCTTGGCGAGGCGGCGGCATCGGCCAAGCCATGCGAAGGTGCGTTCGACGACCCACCGCCGCGGGAGAACCTGGAAGCCCTTCGCCTTGTCCGAACGCTTTATGATCTCGATCGTCCAAGCCCCTGATCCGACAAGGGCAGTACGGAGCTTGTTGCCGGCATAGCCCCCATCGGCAAAAACATGCCGCAGCCACGGGAAGCGTTTCCGCACGGCCTTTAGGACATCGACGGCACCGTCGCGGTCCTGGATGTCGGCGGTGTGGACGAGGATAAAGATGAGAAAGCCGCAGGTGTCGGTCAGGATATGCCGCTTGCGGCTCTTGATCTTCTTGCCCGCGTCATACCCGCAAGGGCCGCCGCTTTCGGTGGTTTTAACTGACTGGCTGTCGATCACACCGGCGCTCGGCGAGGCTTCGCGCCCTTCGATCTCGCGCAGGTTCAACACCAGCATCGTGTTCATGGCCTCGAGCAAACCGGTGTTGCGCCAAGCGTAGAAATAGCGCTGCACAGTCGAGACCGGTGGAAAGCATTTGGGCAGAAGCCGCCAAGCTCAGCCGCTGGCTGCTATGTAAAGCAAGGCATTCACTACTTCGCGCATATCTGTCGTCCGACGACGACCTCCGCGCTTGGCTGGCGGGATGAACGGTGCCGCCAATTCCCACTCCCGGTCCGTCATATCGCTGGAATAGCGCAATCCTTTCCGGCTATGCTCCTGCCGGGCAATACCAGTCCATGTCATTGATCACTCCATCTCTCGCAGGACGGACTGAATCACAACATACTGGTATTGCTCAACAACTTTTGGGGCAGGCTCTAAGCTTTTCCGTTCCCGACTGTTGTCAGTTCGCTTTCTGAAACTTCGATGTTCAAGACGGGCCGATTCTGCTGGTTCCGACGACGGTAGTTTCGGAAACTATAGCTGTCTTGCTAGCAGGCCCGTATGCTCGTTATCAGAGCGTAATGACTGCCGCCATTTCCTCCGCCCCCGTCATCGGACGCGCATCCGGTCGGACCAAATCCCTGACCTCGAAGGGGCAGCGCACCCGTTCGGCGATCCTCGACGCGGCCGAGCGCCAGTTCGCCGAACGCGGATTCGACGGCGTTTCGTTGCGCCAGATCATGGAAGAGGCCGGTGTCCAGATGGGACAGGTGCAATACTACTTCCCAGCCAAGGAGGACGTGATCGTCTCGGTCCTCGAACGTCGGCTCTCGGAAGTGACGGCAGCCTATCGTGCTTCGGTTGAGAGCCTGGAGGCGCGCGGGAAAGTGGAACCTGTCGGGCTGCGCGCGGTGATCGCTGCGGTCCTGCTGGTGTCGCGCACCTGGCTGGCCTCCGGCGATGCCAGCCGGCACCGGTACCTCAGGATGCTGGGCCTTGCGACGATGAGCTTCAGCCAGCCGGACTACGTGCGCAGCCATGGCGAAGCCTTCCGTCCTCTCAACGAGCGCATCATTGCGATGCTGCTGCAACTGTTTCCGGAGCAGGCTCCCGGCCGCGTGCTTTCGGCCTACCACCTGATCGAGGCCAATCTCCTGTCGGTCTACGTCAACCTCGACGCCCTCTTCGCCCGGCGCGGCGAAGAGCGAAGCGAGGCGGCGGTCCATCGCTACTACGATGAACTTGAAGGATTCCTTTACGGCGGCTGCCTGGAACTCCTCGGCGAAGGGCGTGAGACCCCCTAGCCATTTCGGCAGTGTCCCCTCTCAAAAAATAGTGCGATTGCACTAAACACGAAATCGGACCGAGTTTCGCACGAGCGAAACCGTTGAGCCGGATCGTATCGAGGGAGAGGATTATGAGTGGAAGTCGCGCAGGCGCGCGTGCCGTTTTCCTTGCGTCCGCATCGTTTGCCATCGTGGCAGCGTCCGGGGCCAACGCCCAGGAAAAGCCCATGGATCAGTCAGGCGATGGCGGCGGTATCGAGGAGATCGTGGTCACGGCGCAGAAGACGTCGGAGAGCCTTCAGCGTGTTCCCATCGCAGTCACTGCGGTAAGCGGCATCGCTCTGGAACGGGCGCAGATCAAGGACATCCAGGGGCTCGCCAATTCGATTCCCAACGTCCAGATCAATTCGTTCTCGAACTCTCCGGATTCGGCAGTGTTCACCATTCGCGGCGTCGGCGTGAACGATGCCGATCCCTACGTCGGCACGACCGTCTCAGTGGTGGTCGACGGCGTTCCTGTCGGCGTCAACACCGGCGCGCTGCTATCGCTCTTCGACATCGAGCGGGTGGAAATCCTGCGCGGTCCGCAGGGCACCCTGTTTGGTGCCAATACCACGGGCGGGGTCGTCAACGTGGTGACCAAGCAGCCCACCGGCAAGTTCGGCGGAGAGGCGCAGGTCGTGTACGGCAACTATAACCGGCTGGATATCAACGCCGCGCTCAACTTCCCGATCACGGAAGGGCTCGCAGGTAAGATCAGCGTTCTGCATACCGGTTCGGACGGCTTCTTCCGGGCCTATTCCGATGGACACCGGCTCGGCAAGCGGGACATGACCTCGCTGCGCGGTTACCTGAAGTACACGGCGGGCGATTATGACGCCACGCTGATCGGCGAATACGACCGCACCCGCAACGGATCCCAGACCGGCGTGATGATCGCGGGTCCGGGCGATTTGTTCTACGACCCGGTCGAAACCGGTTCCGGGTTCAACTTCCGCCGCGGACAGAGCAACGACCAGCCCGACTACAACAACCGCGACACGTACAGCGTCACGCTGACCCAGAACCTGACAACCGGGATCGGCGATCTCGTCTCTATCAGCAGCTATCGCAAGTACGACAACGACCTCTACAGCGACGACGATGCGCAGACCGCCGTGCTGCTGCAGACCCACCGTGTTTCCGACCACCGCCAGTTCTCGCAGGAACTGCGGCTGCACGCTGACCTGACGGATTCGATCAAGATGATCGTCGGCGGGTTCTACTTCGACCAGGAGTACGACCTTCGGCAAAGCACCAAGCTTGACGGATTCATGCAGGGGCTGGGCCAGCCGCAGCGCCAGCATCAGAAAAACTGGTCGATTTCCGGCTTCGCGCAGCTCTACGCCCAGCTGACCGACGCACTCCGCCTTCAGGGCGGCATCCGCTACTCGCACGAGAAGACGACGGCGCTTTCGTCCACCGCCAACAGCTTCACCACCACGCCAGGCGGCTTCGCCTCATTCGACGACCCGATCATCCCCGGCAGCCTGATCGTGGCGACCGGATCGAAGGCCTGGAACAACGTCGGCTACAAGATCGGGCTGGACTGGCAGGCCACGGATACGGTGCTGGCGTACGGCTATTATGCGCGCGGTTTCAAGTCGGGCGGCTTCACCGGGCGCATCGCGGTGGCGCAGGACATCGGACCGTTCGACCCGGAGCACCTCGACACCTTCGAGGTGGGCATCAAGGCGGACCTGTTCGACCGGCACCTGCGCCTGAACCTTGCGGCGTTCTACAACGACTACAAGGACATGCAGGTCACCCAGAACCTGACTTACCTGGACGGCAAGAACTCCGCCGCGATCCGCAACGCTGGCGGTGCCAAGACCAAGGGCTTCGAACTGGAGGCTACGGTCATTCCGGTAGAAGGCGTGACGCTGAACGGCGCGATCGCCTATCTCGATGCCTACTACACCAAGTATGACACATTCGTGCTCGATGCCGCGGGCAATACGGTGCCGGTGAGTTATGCCGGAAATCGGCTGATGAACGCGCCGAAGTGGAATGCTTCGGCAGGTATCACCGTCACTCGGCCACTGGGCGGGGGCGAGGTTACCGCGACCGGGCAGTACACGTACACCAGTAGCAAGTACACGGCGTTCACGGACCGGCCGACCGAACTGGTCACGCCGGTAAATCTTGTGAATGCCACGCTGTCATGGTCGCCCGAGAGCGAACAGTGGTCGATCGGCATCTGGGGGCGCAATCTCTTCAACGAGAAGTATTACGGCCAGAAGCTGACTCTGCTGGGCATCGGCACGCTCGCTTCGCTCGGCAACCCCCGCGAATACGGAGTGGACTTCAAGGTACGCTGGTGAAGGCGCTGGGGCCGGCCGCACGCCCCCCATTCCCTCGCGGCGGTCGGCCTTTTCATTTCTTGGACAAATCAGGATGACCAACATGACTACAATGCCGATGGAAGTTCGCACAGCCCTCCAGGACCTGATGACCGCCTACTGCTACGCGGTCGACAAGCTGGACGACATCGACGAGCTGCTCAACCTCTTCACCGACGACGCTGTGCTCGATTTCAGCCGCATCGGCCTGCCGCTGATGAATGGACGCGCGGAGATCCAGCGCTTCTTCGACGGCGTCTTCGCCGACATGACCCATCACGCGCACTATATCTCCAACTTCCGCCCCGTGGTTTGGGACGGCACGACCGCCGCGATGACCGCTTACGTCACCGGCCTTGGCCATTCGAAGGACGGCAACACGGTGGATGTGAAGGTCCAGTACACCTTCGAGGCGGCCGCTCAGCTGGACGGCACCTGGAAGTGCCATCGCTATTCGATGTTCGCGATGATGCCGCTGCCGGGATCGCTTGCCGAGATCCACGGCGAGCGCTGAGCGCTACCCAACCCTTCATCACTCAATCTGCGAGAGGTACCATGGCCACCACCGCTGAAGCCCCCCCTTCCTATCCCACTCATCCGGACGCGCAGCCGCCCGCCGCACGCGGCGATGCCATTACTGGCGATCGGTACTGGTCGAAGGACTTCGCCGAACGCGAATGGGAGCACATGTGGAAGAAGGTCTGGCACCTTGGCGGGCGCGTCTCGCAGTTCGAGGAAGCGGGCGATTTCGTCGTCCATGAGTTCAAGCATGAATCGGTCATGATGGTGCGGCAGGAAGACGGCGCCCTCCGTGCCTTCTTCAACGTATGCATGCACCGCGGCAACCGTCTTGTAAATGTGTCCGAAGGCGGCGTGAACGGCAGCTTCGCGTGCCCCTATCACGGCTGGAAGTGGGGCATCGACGGCAAGCTGGACTGGGTACAGGACCCGGAAGATTTTGCACAGGGCGACCCTTGCGGCAAGCTCAGACTCAAGGAGCTGCGCTGCGAGACCTGGGGCGGATTCGTGTTCTGGACCTTCGACCCGCAGGCGAAACCGCTGCTCGACTACCTCGACCCCATTCCCACGCTGTTCGCCAATCGCGACCTTGAGAACTACACCCGTGTGGTGTGGCGCACGCTGCGGGTGAACACCAACTGGAAGTTCGCATCGGACAACTTCAACGAGGCCTACCACATCCCGGTCGTCCATCCGCAGTTCCAGCCGATGATCGATGATCACTACTCGACCTCGATCTTCGAGATGTACCCCAACGGACATAATCGCATGATCGAGAAGCTGCAGCCGTCCAGTCGCTATCCCGACGCGCAGCAGGTCAAGCCGTTGTGGGCGCAGGTCCTGCGCGAATGGGACCTCGACCCGGTGGACTTCGAGGGGCGCGCTCAGGAAGGTCGCGTCGCTCTCCAGCAGGCCCGCCGCACGCTGGGGCCGAAACGCGGCTACGCCTATTTCGATGCGCTGACGGATGATGAACTGACCGACCAGATGCACCACACCTGCTTCCCGAACCTGACGCTGACCGCCACGGTTGAAGGTCTCCATGTCTTTCGGACCGAGCCCGACGCGGATGATCCCAACTGGTCGACCTTCGACTACTGGTATCTCGTGCCAAAGGTGGAGGGGCAAAACGAAGCGGCAACGCTCTACGGCATGCGCCCCGTCGTCGAAGCCGAACAGGAATCCGGCGACTTCGGCGAATATCGCACCACCATCGCCCAGGGTGACTTCCTCGAACAGGATCTCTCGCTTGCGGTCACGCAGCAGAAGGGCCTGCGTTCGATGGCGTTCGAGGACTGCTACCTTGCCGGGCAGGAAATGCGGGTGCGGCGCTTTCACGAAGTGATCAACGACTATCTGGAGGGCCGGCGCTGAGCGCCGGTCACGAACGGGAGAATACTGACATGGGGCGAGTAGCAGGGAAGGTAGCGCTGGTCACGGGCGGCGCGTCGGGACTGGGGCTGGAAGACGCCCGCTTCCTGGCGCGCGAAGGCGCCAGCGTGGTGATCACCGACGTGCAGGACGAACAGGGTGAGAAACTTGCCGCAGAGCTGCCCGACGCTCTGTACCTCAGCCACGACGTGCGCGACGAACAGCGGTGGCAAGAGGTCGTCGAGCGGACGATAGCGCATTTCGGCCGGCTCGATGTGCTGGTCAACAACGCTGGCCTCGTGCGCTTTGCCTCGGTGGAGGACTTGTCCTATGCCGATTACAAGCTGCAGGTGGAAGTGATGCTGGACGGCACGTTCCTGGGTTGTCGGGCAGCGATCCCCGCCATCGCACGGAGCGGTGGCGGCTCCATCGTCAACATGGCTTCGATCGGCGGGATGAAGGGCATCTCCACGATCCCCGCCTATGCCGCCGCCAAGGGCGGCATCATCTCCATGACCCGATCGATCGCGGTGCACTGTCAGGAACAGGCCTATCGCATTCGCTGCAACTCGATCGCGCCGGGCGGCATCGCCACGCCCATGACAGCGCAGGCGGTGGCCGCCCTCGATGCCGACGATCCCGGTCTCAAGCAGAACCGCGATCACGGCATGGGCGTACCGGCGGACGTCGCGAACCTGGTCCTGTTCCTCGCCTCCGATGAATCGCGTCACATCACCGGGACCAACATGGTCATCGACAACGGTGAAACCATCAACTGACAGGTGAATGACTATGACGATGACAGCCGAAGACATGATCGATTTCGTGGACCGCCTCTATGCCGCCACCGGGGCGGGGGACTGGGAGACCGCGTCGGACATGCTGACCGAGGACTTCGTCGCGCGCGAGGCGGACGGACTGCCGATGGCGGGGGAATATCGCGGCAGGGACGGGCTTCGTGAGCTCTATGCCCGCGTCATGGGCCTGTGCGACGTCGCGGCGCTGGACCGAGTGGAGACAACCGCCGGCAAGGACCACGCCGTGACGATCCTGTCGCTGCGCTTTGCCGACCCCGCCCTTGCTCCTGCGGGGATCTGCGAGATGTTCCGTTTCCGTGACGGCAAGTGCTGCGAGATCAAGCCGTTCTATTTCGATCCCGCATCGTTCATCGCCGCCGCAGATGCCAAGGCCGCATCGGCCTGATTCATTTCGACGGTAGTTGTGCCCACAGGCAGCGTGTGAGCGCCCGCAAAAATAACCGCAGGCCCCGCCCCTGCGTCGAGGAGTGCCCGGAGGATGACCATCAGCAACACCAACTTCGTTGTCGTGGGAAGCGGCGCAGCCGGTCTCGTCGGCGCGATCACGGCGCATCGTGCCGGACTTCGTCCGATCATTATCGAGAAGGCCGATGTTTGGGGCGGCACCACTGCCACCTCGGGTGGCGTGCTGTGGGTGCCGAACAATCACCTCATGGCGGACGGCAAGGACGATACGCCCGAGGCGGCACGGCAATATGTTCTTTCTCTGATCGGCGAGGACGCCGACGATCGCGCAATCAAGAAGGCCGAGGCGTTCCTCGCCCATGTCGGGCCAATGGCCGAATTTCTCGCCGAAGAGGGGGTGGCATGGAAAGTTAACAGGGACCATCCGGACTATTATCCGGACGTGCCGGGAAGCAGTCGCGGCAGGACGCTGGAATCCGAGGTCATCGACGGCAAGGCACTTGGCCAACGCTTCGATACGATGCGCATGCATGACCTCGACATGCCGGCCATCGACAGCGAAGGGCTGGCAAGCCTTACGCGGGCGTGGCGCGGACCGGGCCTGCTGCTGAACGCCGCGAAGGTGGCGCTGTCGCACAAGGTGAGCACCCTGCTCGGCCGCAAGCCGCTTGGCCTCGGACGGGCGCTGGTGGCATCTCTCATGGCCCTCGTGGACCGGCTCGGCATCCCGGTGCACCTGTCGACAGGACTGGTGGATCTCGTGGTAGAGAATGGCGCGGTGGTCGGTGTGATCGTTGAACACGATGGCGCACGCAGCCGGATGGAGGCGCCCGCTGGCGTCCTTCTCGCAGCCGGTGGTTTTTCGCGCAATGCCGCGTTGCGCAAGGAACTGCAGGGCGCGGAGCGAAGCTGGCCGAACGCCATTCCCGAAGATCAGGGCGATGCCCTGCAGGCGGCCCGAGCGGTTGGCGCCGCCACGGAACTGCTGGAGGGTCGCTGGTGGATGCCCTCCATCCAGGTGTCTCCCGCCCAGATGGGCCTTGCGCTTGGCCTGCGAGCGCTGCCGGGGAGCATGATCGTCGATGCTCGGGGACGGCGATACATGAACGAGGCCGCCAATTACATGACCGCTGGACGCACGATGTTCGACCACGGCGCGGCCGATGAAAGGCACTGGCTCGTCATGGATGACCGTTTCCTGCGCCGCTACATTTTCGCCGAACTTTCGAACAAGGTGGTCCGCAAGCGCATGATGGATTACGGCTTCCTGTTACGAGCCGGCACCGTCGAGGAGCTGGCGCGGCAATGCGGGATGGATCCTGCGATCCTGCACGGCCAGGTCAAGCGCTTCAATGGCTTTGCCGCTACGGGCGAGGACCTCGATTTCCATCGCGGCGCTTCGGAATACGATCGCCACTGGGCTGATCCGGATCAGCGTCCTAACCCCAGCCTTGGCCGAATCGACAAGGGGCCGTTCTGGGCGGCCTTGATCAGACCTGGCGATCTCGGCTCCAACGGCGGCATCAAGACAAACGACCTTGGGCAAGTCCTCGCGCACGAGGATCGCCCGATCCACGGGTTGTACGCTGCCGGAAACAGTGCCGGTTCGCCATTCCGATATACCTACCCCGGAGCAGGGGCGACTATCGCGGCGGCCGGCACCTTCGCCTTCATCGCGGCCCGGCACGCGGCTTCAAGGAGCACGAACTAAACCGTCGTTAGTGCACACTGAACTGGATGTGACTTCGCCGGAACGCATGAGTCCGGCTTGGAAACGGTTTCCTACCTCTATGTCGCGGACCGCCCCGCTTCCCACTCTGACTGCGCGCAGTCGCGGAGCCCGGTAGCGATATGGCGATGGAGCCACGATAGCTGGGATGAGTGACGATGTAAGGCGCGTCGACTTCAACAGCGCGAATGATGGCTTGGCCGCGATCCTTTCTACTCCGACCCTTTCCAGACGCTCTGCCTCACAATTCCCGTTCCCTTAGTGCGGCCGGTCAGCTTTGCCACCTTTGATGCCCATGACGGGCCGTGTCGCGAAGCGAGCAATCAGCGATTTATACTAGACGCTATCATCTGGTCGTGTTGAGAGGCCGGTTAGCTAAGAATGTTGAGCGCGCCGGGCCCTAGGAATGGGCTAGGAGCGTTGCCCCACCGATCCCGCTCAGCGACGTACATCAGCAGTTTTTCCGCTCTTGTAACCGCGACGTAGAACTGTCGCCTCTCAGCCATTACGTCTTCACTGTATTTGAATGGGAAGGAGCCCGTCCGCAGACCGATCACCGCGACCGCTGAGTATTCGCGCCCTTTGGCGTAATGGATGGTCGACAATCTAAGTGCGCGCGTCGGGCTTGCGAACAAGCCGAGGTGCTCGATCGTGAGATTGAAGATGTCGACCTTCTGCCGGATCATGTCGGCCTTCATCCCCTGCACCGAGGCATAAAAGAGCCCGGACTGGATGCGGTCGACATACTCTGCACCTAGGAGGATATCTCCTGTGGCTTGGGACATGGCGTCCAGCCAGGCGATTGCCCCGTGCCCGAGATTTGCCAAATGTAGCGCTTCGCGCTGCAGTCGGACTAGGACCTTACGGCCGCTGAATCCGAACAGTTCGAGCCGGGTTTGGCCGGTAGCATCCTGCACGGTGTGGAACAGCGCGCGCTCGAGTTGCCGGGTCGTGTCGGCGGTCGGCTCGACGATGGCGCCGCAGAGCTGCTCAGCCAGCTGTGCAAACAGGCGCGAGCGCTTGTATGGTCTGGCTCCCGGTCCCACGATGGGCGTGCCGAAGTCTCTGAGCTCCCTCGCCAGAGTGATGAGTGAGAACCAGTCCTTGGCAAGGATCGTTGCGTCGCCGAGTGCGATGTCCTGCGCTTCGAGAGCTGGCAAGAACTGCTCGGTAATTGCCTCGAACGCCGTCCCTCCGCGAACTAGGATCGGGTCGACCGGATGGTCGCGCGTCGATCCCGCCGCCGTCATGGGCGGGAACCGCGGGAATAGGCGCTCGGCGTGGTTCACAATGCGCCTGCTCGACCGAAAATTCAGGGAAAGGCTCAAATCGGACCGAGCGCCGATGTGAACGCCGAAGGGTGCAACGAGTTCCGGGCGGGCTCCGGTGAAGCCATAGATCGACTGGAATAGATCGCCAACGGCGAAGAATTTCGATCGTTGCGTAGTGTGGAGCAGCTTCAGCATTTCCACCTGAAGTTCGGTAGTGTCCTGAAATTCGTCGATCAAGAACCACGGGTGCCGGGCACACAGTGACCGGGCGATTTGTGGGTGGTCGCGGAGGAGTAGGTAGGCACCGTAGACGATATTTCCGAAGTCTATGTATCCGAGTTGGGCACACCGGGACCAGAAATACGGGGCCGCACGGCACACTGAATCGTTCTTCAGCGCCACGCCGATGATCCGACCGTTTGTATCGACGCTAAGGCTCTCGAACGCCTCATAATCGGCGTGATTTAGCTGAAGCAGGTTCACCTGCGCGGCGGCGTATTCGCAGATTACCTCGAAGTCTGGATTGTCACGGGTCAGAACCTTCCTAGCGCCACCCAGGTCGGGCCGGAGCCAAGCGAACGGGCGGAGAATCGAGTGCAGGCAGAAGGAATGTATCGTTGAGACGTAGATGTAGCGCTCGTCCCCAGCTTGGAGCTGTTCGCTCGCGCGTTGCTCAATTTCTTGGACGGCAGTGTTGGTGTAGGTGATGCAGCAGATGGAACGCGGAGTCCCGCGCACGCCCTCGATCTCTGCCACCAGCTTGGCGATAAGAGTGCGTGTTTTGCCGCTGCCGGGGCAGGCGGTGAGTAGCAGGTTTTCCTGCCAGTCGACCGCCTCCTGCTGCTCGTCGGTAAGAAGTTTTACCATTGTCTCAGCCAATTCACGGCCTGCTCAATATAGGGAGGGAGCTTCTCGGCCTTCTCGACATGGCGGGCTGCGGCTTGCGCGAACCGGGCTTTCCCGAAACGGATGGCGGTCCGCAGCACTTTCGCCCTCAGCTCTTCTGTCGTGCCGAAGAACTCCGCATTATCGAGATGACTTTTTATCCTGAGTGCGCCTAAATCACCGGCGGCCGCAGCCAGCATAGTCAGGTTCCCGTCCATAGTGATCTCTCGCTCAAACGTGGTTGCGCCCACGAAAGCCTTCACGAACTGTCCCTCCAGAGCGACGAGGTTCTCCGGCGGCACGACATCGTCGTCAGGATCACCGATGCCAGGGGCGCGATCCGCGTCAGCGACAATGGCGCAGCGCTTGGGGAGGCAGTCCACGGCGAACATCCTTGCGAAGGGACCGAAGTGCGTGCCGTGTATGGCGACGACTGATATGCCCTCGCGTTCAAGATCAATGCCTAGGATCTGCTTCACCATTGGCGGATCAGGAGCAGCTCGGCTGGTCCTTCCACCAGCATAACGCGCCGGGCGAACAAGAGGTTCGACTTCGTCGCATCTAGGTATCGCTCGAGATCTTCGCGGTCATTCGGCGTGAGGCCCGCCGCTTGGCTCGGAACCGCAGCCACGGGGACCCCGTTCGGCTGCTGGGACATGATAGCGAAGGATGAGAGCGGCGCGCCCGCCGTGACCTGGGTGCTGTGGGTGGTGGCGATGACTTGGAAGGGGAGTTGCCGCAACGCGTCCATGAGGGTCGACTGCAGTTGCGGGTGCAGATGGGCCTCTGGTTCCTCGATGAGGATGAGTTCACCTGCAGCGTTTCCGCTAGCGGCGCGCTTGCGAAACTGCTCGATCAGCATGGCGATGAAGAGGATGTTGTTAAGGCCGAGACCGTTGCGGCGGGGTTCAACGTTTTGAGCCAGAGTGCCTGAGAGCAGCACGATTAGATTGCGTATAATTGATTGGAAGGTCGGAGCGGAGAGGCCGAGCTTCACGTCAAGAGCGAAGGCGGGCCCGGTGATCTCCTTTAGGGCCCCATCGATAGAAACTGCTAGATCGTTGATAGGAGGAGATGCTTCAATTTGAGCGTTCACAGCTTTGACCGCGTCGACGATCGCCCTCTGATCGGCGAGGTCCATTTCGCTTGCCTCCACCAGCTTCATCAGGGGTGAACGTCGAAAATGCTGCAGATCGGCTTCGACGTCACGGAGCGCCGGAAGGAACACGACTAGGAAGGACTGCAGGATTTGAAGACCGACGGAGCAGGCGCCAATGTCGCCGTTCTCGTGATCCCACTCGATGCTCGCCATATCGATTTCGGGATTGCCGCCGCCGAACAACTCCCAGCCGAAGTCGTCAAGTGTAAGCGGCCTGTTGAGGTCGCCAGAGGCGATGAGTTCGCGCACGAGACGCTTCGGACGAAACCGGTAGAAGAGCCTCGCTCGATCCGCACCGATCTGCGTGCCGTGTAGCAGTGCCTCTTCGTTTTCATTTCCGGCGAATCCTGTGAATTCGACAGCGACGAGCACTTGGAACGGCTCGGTTTGGTCTACGGCGCAGTGCACATCCTCCTTGCTCAGGGAGCGGAAGGCGGAGGACAAGGTGACGTCGAGACACAAGCGAATGCCGTGCAAGAGAGTGGACTTGCCAGCATTATTCTCACCGATGACGACAGTTGCGGCATCGGTGATTGGGATATCGAGCGCTTGGATTGCTCGCAAGTTCTTTATGACAACCCTACTCAGCCTCACGATATTGTTACCCCTGCAAGCGTTTGAAAGATGAAAGGCAATCTATCACGGCGGGTCAACGACGAAAGGTTGTGTGAAACATCTAGCCTGTTCTCGAGCAGCGTTTCGCGCACCGGTACGCTGAACCGATCATCGAGATCCTGGCAAGGGCACCAAGCCGAAACGGATGCCCCAAGGGGCCAAGACGGGGATCGGCGGAATAAAACAGTCCTATGTCTCGCTTCCCGGAAACCTCATGGAACAGTGGGTCAATTCGCGAGATAACGCCCCGAGTAACGGCAGCATTGCGTATCAGAATGAACCAGGCTCAAGAATCGCAGTATTTTCACTGGAAATCCTGAACGGACTTCTTGGCAAACGAATGACCGGTGGTCACATTCGTACACGAGGCAGACGAGGGATTCTTAGAGGCTTGGCGACGAAGTCCGACCATAACGCAGCGCCAATGGCGTCGGGCGTGGTATTACAATTTGAACGCGCGCTTTATCATCTGGCTATCGCCGGTGACGGCGAAGCGGTTTCCGTCGAGCAGGTCGACGACGTCGCCAGAACCAAGGATGGCAAGGTCAGGGCGCAGGAACAGGACAAGAAATCGGTATCACCGCGCAGCAACGCAACACTTGGTGATCGGCACATCGGACTCTGGCGCACGCTGCAAATATGGGTCGAGGGAATCCGAACCGGGGGGCAGCCCAGCCTTAGCTATCTGCTGGTCACGAACGCCCAGCCGAAGGGTAAGATCGTCGATGCTATTCGGAAGCCTGCCGGCGTTCCCGACAGATCGGCGGAAATCGTGACAGCGCTCAGAGCTGCCGGAAAGGTTCGCAAGGTCGGCGGCACTGAAGGCAAGGCGCCCTCGAAGATCCAGGAAACAATCGACGACGTCCTCAGTGAAAGCGATGCGATGCTTACCGATCTCGCTGGCCGGATTGAACTCGTCGAGAAATTCGATGCAACAGCCATGCGGCCCGACGTGGCTGCTCGCCTCGGAATTCACCCCGACGCCGACCGCGATTTCATTATCGACGCAACACTTGGCTGGATCGTCACCCGCTTGCGCGAGGCATGGGACAGCAGGGCCGCCGGGGTTATCACCAAGAACGAGTGTCTCCGCTACGTGCGGACGAAGGAGGCCCAAGCTGCGCGGCGACAGTGGATGCCGCGTCCCGGCCGAGAAATTCACGTTGGCGGCGATGAAATCGCCAATGCACGCGGCCGTACATTCGTAGACCAGCTCAAACGCATCGAACTCGATGACGAAGAGGTTTTCGAGGCCATCGAGCACTGGGTGCAGTTCAACACTGAAAAGTCCCGCCTCGTGAAAACCGGCGACATCGATGACGAAATATGGGTAGATCGCGGCGACCGTCTCCGCCAACGCTGGCAGGCAATCGAGAGACATGCTCGCCGTACGCGCCAGGATTTGCCTCCGGTCGAACGCGGCTATCACGTCTATTCCGAGACGACGCTCAACCATCAGGAGCCGATCGACGGACACCCCTGCGCAGAACCGTACGTGACGACCGGCCATTTCCATCGTCTCGCTGACGACAAGCAGATACGGTGGCACCCCGAGTACGGCGACGTTTGACCATGCGCAGCAACCACGAAGAGCTCATTTTGCGCAATCCCGCTTTTGGCGCCTGCGCGCTATGGCAAGTCGCGCGGAGTTTCACGGACAAGCGATCGGGCCAATCTCCCTCCCCGTCGCTTCTCCATTTCGCCATATCTACGGCGATGCTCTTTCACGAAGCCACTGTGACGAAGATTTATCGGATGAATCTCGAGAGCGGTCTCCTGAAGGCCGTCGTTGAGGAGCCGGAGCTCGTCGCCGGCCTTCAAAGGCGCTTGGAGAAGAGCTTTCCGACCTGCCTGTTGGCGCTCCAGCTTGCGGTATCGGCCGAGATCATGACCCGATCGAGCGGTTCGGGCTTGCCGGCGTTCAGCGCCGTCGGAAGCACGCTTCCCGCGGGAATTCGTCACAGCACCCCTACCAATGCAGCCGCAAAACGATTGGGTAATTGGCTCGCCATGGAGGATCTGGAAATCGTCAGAGCAAGGTTGGGGATCAGGTTTTAGTCATGAAGCTGCACATCCACGAACTGATCATCTGGCCGGAAGACGTTCGCCACGAGCCGCACGTCATTACATTCGATCCCCGAAAGATCATGGTCATTACGGGTTGGAGCAGCCGGGGCAAATCGGCTGTGACGTCAATCATCGACTACGTGCTCGGTGCGGCTACAACGACCATTCCGATCGGCCCTATACGAGAAAAGGCTTCCTGGTACGGCCTGATGATCGAGACCGATGTCGGAAAAATGCGGATCGCACGGGAAAAACCTGGCGAGCGCGCGGTTTCCAACAAGTACTGGTTGCAGCAAGGCGAGGAGGTTTCGCAGCCCCTGCCGCGTCGTCCTCATGGGACAGAGCACGCGGATCGTGTAAAGCAGCTATTCGATGGGCTTTCGCGCCTGTCCGACCTTGACGCCGACCCGGACGGTAGCGGATTTGGTGGACGTGCGAGCTTTCGCGACATGGCCAGCTTCAATTACCTGCCCCAGCACATCGTCGCCAACCCGTACACGATGTTCTTCAAGGCGGACACGACCGCGCACCGCGAGAAACTACGCAGCGTGATGCCACTTGCTCTCGGCATCATGACCAACGAGGATCTTGCGTTGATGCACCAACGCAAGCTGCTGCTGGACCGGCTCCGACTAGTCGATACCGAACTCAAATCCCGTGCCGCCGGTGTGGAGCGCTGGCAAGCAACCGCGAAAGGCACGTTTTTCCAGGCCCAGGAATTAGGCTTACTGCCCGTCGAAGATCTACCCGGAAACCTCGAGGCGATCATCGAAGTGCTTCGCGATGTTGTCAAGGCTGGCGGACGAACCGCGGCAAGCCCTGGCCGCGTGAGCGCGGCCGTAAACCGCTTGGAGAGATTGCGGTTCGACGAGCGCGAACTTGACAGGACGATCGCGCATACCAAGCGGAGACTGCGGCGCCTTCGCAGCCTGCGTGGTTCAGTGTCGGACTACTCGGACGTCCTGGCTGAACAGCAGAGCCGCGTCAGGGGCGTCGGCTGGTTTCGCGATGCCGTGGTTGCGGAGGAATGCATTCTGTGCGGCTCTGAAAGCGAAGCTGCCCGCAGTTCACTCGATGAGCTTGGCGAAGCGATTGCAGATCTGGACGACCTCTGCGTCGGGGCTTCCTCCACCCCTCCAGTTGTCGACCGCGAAATTGCGGATGCTGAGCGTGACCTGCTGGTTGCCGAAGAAAAGCTCATCTTTGTCCGCAACACGCGGCTTGCGGCAGAAATCGAAGTCGACGGCGAGCAGGGACAATCGCAGACTTTGGAGAAAATCTACCGTTTCATCGGCAACACCGAGCAGGCGCTGCGCATGGTCAAGGACATTGAAGGCGATGGGGGGCTGAACGACCAGCGCAGGGATCTCGTCAAGCAAATCGATAGGATCGACGGGAAGCTGGAAGGCGCCGAAAGTTCCGCCCGGGAGGAAAGGGCCAATCGCATCATTACATCTGCAATCCAGCGCGTGATTGAGCTCTTAGGCATAGTCGGCGCGGAGGGTATTCCCAGTCTCAACCAGCGTGAGCTCAACGTCCAGTTCCAGCGCGAGGGTGTTGATCATACCGACAGCCTTTCGGAAATTGGGAGCGGCGAGAACTGGATGGCTTACCACCTGGCCATGCTATTTGCCCTCCACACCGTGTTCCTCGGGCGCAAGAATGAAAATCCCGTGCCTTCATTCCTCATTATCGACCAGCCGAGCCAGGTCTACTTCCCGAGCGATACCTTCCGGCAGGTCGAGGAAAGCATTACTGGCCACACCACCAGAGGCGAAGACATCAGGCGAACGCAGCAGATTTTCGAGATGATTTCCACGGTGTGCGAGGGCCTGAAGCATCTTCAAGTGATCGTTTTGGAGCACGCCGACCGCAGCACCTGGGGCGCCGTCAAGAATGTCAAGGAAGCAGCAGACTGGCGCGGCGAAAGCGGCCTAATTCCGGAACATTGGCAAACCCAAGCGAACGCGCTTTAACTAATCAGGCACGGCGTGGCGGTTAAACTGGCTCTCTCGTCATGGTCCTGGGGTTCGCAGTCGCGACGCGCGCAGGCGGCGATTGCCTTGCTGAAACACGACAACAGTCGTAACGGATCGCTCGCGTTTCTTCAGAAATTCAAGACGAGGTGCCCATCGCTCGAGGTGCACTGCCCCGCTCCACGGGACCCTCTGATCGATCACTTTCCCCGCCTATCGGAGAAAAGGCTGCGACTGCCATCGCTCATTAGACGCCTAACTTCCAAATTTAGATCTTGGTTGACTTGCATTATCCAGACCTGTCCATTGCCGCCCGCTCAAGGAGGCAGAATTGGCGAAGAACGGGATAATTTCGGTGCCAGCATCGGTTGAGGATGTTCAGGCATTCGTCGACCAGAATCGGAACAAGTATGAGAAGGCCGTTGCCGATCTGAAAGACCTTCTGGCAGAACTGCGCAAGACCGAACGCAGCCTTGCCTGCATCTACAAAGTCTACTCCCGCGGCGAGATGCAGGGCGGGGAGGAGATGAAGGCGACGCGGAAGATCCGGCTCAAGTTCGACGAGCACAATTTGAAGCAAAAGCTAACGGAAGCGTCTCTCTACGACGTTCCGGACATCGTCGGCGTCACAGTCGTCGTTCCCAACCCGTCGGACATAAGCCTCGTCGCGCAGGCGATCGACAAGGCGATCGACAACGAAGAACTGATCGCGGCGCCTGTAGGCAAGGCGGCTGCAGGAACCCTCATAAAATCGAAGCATGGGCGGCCAATCGAAACCGGCGGCTATTTCGCATGCCATTACAATATTCGACTGACGTCGATGACGGCGGCTACGCCATTGTGCGAAATCCAGATAAAGACCCTGTTGCATGATGCGTGGGGCGCAAAGACACATGACCTGACCTACAAGCCGAGCGGGAAGGTGGGTGCGGAACTGCTCACCAGCTTCGAGCTCCTAGGTAGCAGCTTGGCGAATCTGGACCAGCAAAGCGACGTCCTGCGGCAGAGCATCCTGCGCAACAGCGCCGTGCGCGATGCTAAGCGACGGAACGTCCAAACCTGCGTACTCGCCATGACGACACAGAGTCGCATAGACAGGATCAGCACTGGTACTGTGAAGACCAAACTCGGCGAGATCATGGATGAGATCCGCGGCATGACCGTCGAGACGCCGGACTCCGTGGCCCGCCCGGCGTCCAAGACACTCGAGACCATGTATTCCAAGAACCCTGCTGCCGTTTCGGCGCTTCTCTGCCTTCTGGCGGCAATGGTTCAAAGCAGCCCATACATAGAGAAGGCGCTCGAAAGCCTGTCCGCGAGGGAGGAGAACGAGAGCGATCCTTTCCTTGCTCTGCAGATCCGCTTCCAGGGAGCCCTCGCCGCATTCGCGGTCGGCGATGCGCCACGCGCGATCGATATCGCTGAATCATGCTTCAAGGAGGCCCAGAAGGCAAAGAAGGAGAAGACCTTCGATGCGGACAGGCTGGACAATCTGATGTTTAGCGTCAGTTCAGACCTCGCCTACTATCACGCGGACATAATAGGTTCGCATGAAGGCGATAAGCGGAAATCATCCACGAAGGCCCTGACGCATCTCAAAGAGGCAATGAAGTTCTACGCCTCGCTCGGCGTTCCCAAGGATGGTTTGGCGGCAGACGAGGGGGAGATAGTCCAAGCGCTCAAAGGGGCGAAGGATCCCCTGCGCATATTCTTTGCACTGGATAACGAAGCATATGTGAAGATTCAGACCGCTTCGACAGTTTCAGATGTGCGCAAAGCGGCGAAGATGCTCAACTTCCTGCATACGCACGTACCCAAAGGCGGGGAGGACGCAGCAGGTCTAGCCGTCGAGTACCACGAATACTGCTCCCGTCAGCGGCTTGCCGACTTGGAAGGCGAGGCAGTATCCTGAGGTTCGTCCCAACCGAAGGGAAAGCGCATTTGCAGTCTCCATTTTGCTCTTCGTTATGATTCTAGGCCTTCCTCGAACTGGGTCAAGTCCTACCCGTGGCATAGAATTTGATGGCGCCCTTCCGCTAAGGCGAGACTAGGACTTCCCGCCAGACACGGAGCGGGACGTCAGAGCCAGCCCCGAACTTACCCACCGGGCCTCGCTCAAATCGGGACTGGCTAGCCCCTAGAACTCTGGATGCCTTGGATCCCAATTTTGAGAACAGGTAGAGCGGCACGCGCTGCGGTCCACGGAAGGTCGCTTTCATGCAGCGTCTTCAGGGTCGCGAATGACCGGAATACGGGCGACAGCAGGCGTAGCATAAGCGGCTACTCCGTGTCCGGAAACAGCGCTCAGTTGCTCTGAAGCCGACTGTCGCAAAAGTCCCAACCGTTGCCATAGAGAAGCCCAGCTCGGCGGCCTCAAGCCCGGACCTTCGAAAAGTTGACAGGCCCGGCACGACGAAAATCTAATCTTTGTAAGGCTGATGGATCTGACAGGCAGGTCAGACCGGTGTTCGATACATGCCGTGTCAATTCTCTCTTGCCTCTTTGCCCCTTCCATGTGCAAATGGCCCTGCTCCCGTGAAAGCCGGGAGTTGGGGCGTGGAAACCTCAAACCTGTCGAAACTCGGTCGATTTCACGGCCGGGTGGCATGTGCGTATGTCCAACCGGCAACGGTAAAGGCGCATGCGCCTGACCGACAGGCAGGTTTCCAACATCCGGCTTCGGCCGTCGCCCCGAGTGGACATAGGTGCGACGGATGGGGCCTAGACGACAATCAGGTGTGAAGAAGTTGCCGACAGGCACTCTTGAGGCGTGGCGAGATTACGCGATGCTGAAATGGCGGCGTAGCCTGCTCTCAGGTGACCGGCATGGCCAATGACAGTCATCCGGACGGCGACACCCTCGATCGGCTGGGTCACCATGCCGTCAATCACAGCACCGATGGTGCGTTCTCGCGGCTATACCGCGAGGAAAGCCGATGGCTGGTACGCTATTTTCACCGCAATTCCGTCTCCAGCGCCGAGGCGGAGGAACTCGCGCAGGAGACTTTCCTTCGTTTCTTTCGCAGCGGCGCTGCGATGATCCTGAAAACCCCGCAAGCCTATCTGCGCCGCATCGCGATCAATCTTCTTCGAGATCATTCGGACCTGTCCTCGACCCGCGTGGAGCGCCTCAAAAGCCCCCTTTCCGATGCTGCCGAACTTTCTGCTCCCATCGATCCGATGCGCATCCTGGCGGCACGGGCAGACATCGCCTTTTGTGAAAAAGTTCTTGATGGGCTCGATCCGCTCGATCGAGAATTGTTTTTGCTGAGCCGCGTCGAGGGCTACAGTTTTCGCGAGATCGGACGACAGAAAGGACTCAACGAATGGGCTGTAAAGCGTAAGGTCTTCAGGACGCTCGACCACCTCGTGGATATCATGGAACGCCGATGACCGAAGACGACGCTCCGCTGACGATCAAACAGCAGGCCCGGCGGTGGGCTATGGAAAGCCGGGACACCCCAGCGCTGCATGCCGCCGCGATGCGCTGGTGCGCCCAGGATCCGGAACATCGCCGGGAATTCGAAATCGCCGATGCCGCGCTGACAAACTATATCGATCCGGCAGCCAGAAACGTGCGCAGTCGCCAGAAGCAGCGACGCCGGCAAAAGCTGGCAAGGATCGCGATGGCGGCCTCCATCGCAGCGATAGTCCTTATGGGCGCGCATATTGTCCTGGGTCAGAACGTCAGCAGCTTCAGGGCCGCTACCCCGGTGGCTTCGCGTGACGGCGAGGACGGCAAGATGCGGCTCGTCCTGGTCACAGGGAAAACCGAAGTTCGGCGGGTGACATTGTCGGATGGTTCGATCGTGACGCTCGATGCCGATAGCCGGTTGCTGGTTTCGATGCGCGCCGATCGCCGCGAAATCACTCTCGATCATGGCCGCGCGGTCTTCTCTGTCACCCACGACACAGCCCGTCCTTTCGTCGTCACCACGGATGAAGGCACTACCACGGCTCTCGGTACCCGGTTCAGCGTCGAGAGACGTGCCCGATGCCAGATGAATGTGGTTCTTTTCGAAGGGCATGTCGCTGTCACGCCGCCGTGTCAGGGTGCGCAGAATGCTGCGACCGGAACACCACGCGTGCTTCAGCCCGGCCAGCGGATACGCTACACTGGCGCCCAATCTCAAAGGAATTCTGCCATTGCTGAGCCCGCTCCGAGCAACGACGAAGAATGGGTGACCGGCGTGAAAAGCTATGACGATGAAACTGTCGCTGCGATCCTGTCGGAGGTGAACCTTTATTCCGACGTCAAGCTGGTCGCTGCTACCCCTGAAATCGCCGCGATGCGCGTCAGCGCAGAACTGCATATCCGCAATTCGCAAAGCGTCGCCAGGCATCTCGCCCGTTCGCTGGGTCTGACACTCGACGATCAACAGCCCGATCGGATATTTCTAAAGAAATAGCCGCCCAGATTGCTCGTTCCGAAAATTCTCCCGTCTAGCCTGTCATGGCCGTCACGCGACGCGCCGACTGGACAGCGGGGGATAGAATGCGAACGGTTCGTTTCGAAGTTCTGGCAGGCGTTGGCGCGTGCGCATTGGCAACCGGTACACCGGTATTCGCTCAAGCCGACCGGACCGTGGATTTCGACCTGCCTGCGCAATCGCTAACAGAAGCGCTTCGGGCGATCGCGCGCCAGAGCGGTCTGGAATTCTCGGCTCCGGCCGATCCCCTGCGCGGAAAATCCGCCAAGGCGCTGAAGGAGCGCCTCTCTCCGACAGAGGCCGCGAACCGATTGCTTCGCGGCACCCGGCTCACAGCCGAGATCGTCGACGGCGCACTCATCATACGAGCGCTGGGCGGCACGAGGTCTTCGGGAAACGCCGATGAAATCGTGGTGACGGGAACGCATCTTAAATCGGCGGACAGCGCTTCGCCGACCACCAGGCTCTACGCCTCGGACATTCGATCGGCAGGGCAAGTCGATCTCGGCGAGGCGATCCGCGCCCTGCCCCAGAATTTCAGCGGCGGACAGAACCCCGGCGTCTCGCCCGGAGCCAATGGCATCGCCAACCAGAACCTCGACGCGAGTTCGACACCCAACTTACGAGGACTGGGCGGCGATGCCACTCTGGTGCTGCTGAACGGCCATCGCCTGTCCTATGGATCGTTCGTGCAGGCCGTCGACATTGGCGCGATTCCACTGGCAGGCATCGAGAGGATCGATGTCGTCGCCGATGGCGCATCGGCGATCTACGGTTCGGACGCCGTGGGCGGCGTCGTCAATGTCATCCTTAAACGCGACTATGATGGTGCCAATCTGACGGCCACGCTGGGAGGCGCAACCGATGGTGGCGACTTTCTGCAGCAATACACTGGGGTCGCCGGAAAGACCTGGAAGAGCGGCGGCGCCATGCTCGCCTACAGCCATCAGGCCAACAGCGCGATCCATTCCGGTGACCGCGACTACACGGCCTATATGCCAGATGGCGGAACGATTTATCCGAGGGTCAATCAGGACAGCGTCGTCGCCAGTGCCCATCAGACGATTTCATCGACAACCGAGTTGGGCATCGACGCTGCATACAGCAACCGGCGCTCGTTCATGTCGCAGGCCACGGACTACGGCGTTTCCTATGTGAACCGGCCAAATGTGACGTCCTATTCGGTCACGCCCTCGGTCCGCGTCGACCTTGGATCGCAATGGGAAGCGCATGCGTCCGCCACCTATGGCCAGAGCAAGCTGGACTACGATCAGACGACGCTCAGCGGAAGCAATGTGTCATCCCGGTCCACCGGTTTCTACAAGAACAGGATCGTCAATCCCGAGGGGTATGTGACCGGCCCCGTCAGCGGGATCGGTCCTCATCCGATCGACATCGTGGTCGGCGCAGGCTACCGCTACAACAGCTACGATTACGCCCCCTCGGCGGCGTCCTTCCGCTACGGCGGATCAATCGACAGTTCCTACGCCTTCTCGGAAATCAAGATCCCGCTGGTTCTGCCCGAGGACGGTTCCGTGCTGGGGAGCCGCCTGATCCTGAGCGCGGCACTACGCTACGAACGCTATCCCGGCATGGCTTCGGTGGCGGTGCCCAAGCTCGGAATGGTCTACGGGGTTTCTCCCGATTTCGACCTCAAGCTGAGCTGGGGCAAGTCCTTCAAGGCTCCAACCCTCGACCAGCGTTACCAGCTACGCGGCGCCTATCTGGATTCGACGAGCTATATGGGAGGCGAGCGTTTTCCTGCCGGTTCGACCGTCCTCACCGACTATGGCGGCAACACCGATCTCAACCCGGAGCGCGCCAACACATGGTCTGCAACGATCGACCTTCACCCTCGCGCGGTCGACCGTTTCCATGCCTCCGCAAGCTACTTCCATATCGGGTATCGCGACCGCATCATCCAGCCAGTTTCGGGCGCGGCAATGTTCACCGCGCTCGCCGATCCGGCATATGACCCGGTCGTTGATTATTCGCCCACGCTCGCCGAGATCGAGGAGGTTCTGTCGAACGCTGCCTACTTCTACAATTTCGCCGGGGACGATGATCCCAGCAAGATCGTCGCGATCATCAACAGCCGCTATACGAACGCCGCATACCAAACGATCCAGGGCGTCGACCTCGCGGTCGACTACAGCCTGCCCGTGACGGCCGCATCCTCGCTGACGTTCACGGCAAGCGGCGCATGGCTCTGGTCCAGCCAGAATTTCACCGGAGATTCCGCAAAGATCACGCTTGCCGGAACCATATTCAATCCGCCTCGCTTTCGGGCACGGGGAAGCGTTGCCTGGTCAGACACGAAGTGGACGATCGGCGCCTATGTCAATCATCAGTCCGGACTCTCGGACAACCGGCAATCGCCCGCAGCCCAGGTCGCCGCGTTGACCACGCTCGATTTGTCAGCGGGATACCGGATCCCGCAGGGCGAAGGGTTGCTGAGCGGCCTTGGATTGCAAGCCAGCGTGCAGAATGCCTTCGACCGGCATCCGCCCTATGCGGCTCCGAGCGGTGGGTACAGCTATTACGTGAACTACGATTCCACCAATTCCTCACCCGTTGGACGCTTCGTCAGCTTCACGATCTCCAAAGACTGGTAAGCGCGCGGCTAGCGGCGAGCGCCGTTTCCCGTCCTCGAATGGACTCCCAATCATGAACCTGTCACCGATAGCGCCTCTCGGCTGCGCCCTGTTGGCGTGCGCCATTTCTCCAGCACATTCGCAGCCCGCCAATGCTGCGCCCTGCACCTTATCCCTGACCGCACCATCACCCGGACAGGCTCGAGTGGTGACCAAGGATGACCTTCTCGCATTGCAAGACTTCGGTGCCGTCGGATTGGGGAATGATCCCGCTGCGTTCAGCATGTCGCCGTCTGGCGCAATGGCCGCTTTGCAACTGCGCCAGGCCGACGCTGAGAACGATCGCTATTGCACCGCGATCGTTCTCGTCGATACGGACGCCGCGCATCGTGCCCGAGTAATCGACGACGGGGGTGAAATCGTTGCCGCCACCTCGACCCGATACGGCATGACCGACCTCCCGCTCGGAATACCCAAGCCCGCGCTGCTCCGCTGGTCCCCCGATGGAGGGCGGCTCGCCTACGCCAAGACTTTCGCCGACCGCTCCGAAATCTGGATCTACGATCAATCGAGCCGCAAGACCCGCCGTTTGGTGACAAGCGCCGCAGATGTTCTGGAAATGGCGTGGTCGCACGATGGCCGGCGCCTGCTCTACACCAGTCAGCCGGGGCTGATCGCCGCAAGGGCAGCCATCGCTGCCGAAGGCGAGCATGGCTATCGCTACGACCAGCGCTTCTGGCCGCTGTCCAGCGACAGGCCCATGCCGCCATCCGATATTCCCAAGGTCGATCGTGCAATCGATGCGGAAACCGGCGCCGAGTTTGCATTGGCGCCGACGGATGAAACAGCGCTTCACCCGTCGCGCACCTCGCCCGCTGGCGCCACGGCGACAGCGACGGCTCGCGACGGAACGCGCATCGCCTGGGCCGTTCCGCAAAGCACGGCGCTCGATGCCGTGACCGGGATCCAGGTCCGATCGCAACGGAGCGGGGAAATCACCTGCCCTTTCGCGTCCTGCAGGGATGTAACCGGCTTATGGTGGACGCCAGACGGCAAACGCCTCATCTTTCAGCGGCGGTCGGGGGTCGCGCGAAGCCTGACGGAGTTCTATTCCTGGACAGTCGGCCCGACGCCGCCCAAACGCCTGCTCGAAACGGCTGACGCGCTGTTCGGATGTGCACTAGCCGGGCCCGACCTGCTGTGCGCGCAGGAAACGGCGGCTCATCCCAGAACGATCATCGCGCTGGACACACGCACAGGGAAGCGGCGCGAAATCTTCGATCCGAACCCGGCCTTTGCCTCGCTGCAACTGGGCAGCATTCGGCGGCTTGCCTGGACGAACGATTACGGCCTGGAGACATATGCCGATCTCGTACTACCGCCCGGCTGGACGCGGGGACTGCGCCTCCCGCTCGTGGTGGTCCAATACGAAACGCGAGGTTTCCTGCGAGGGGGCACCGGCGACGAATATCCGATCCAGGCGATGGCCGCGCAAGGGCTCGCCGTTCTCAGCTTCAACAGGCCTCCCTGGTACGGGCTGAGCCGCCACCCCAAAACGGATGCCGAATTCTATGCCCTCAACAACGACGACTTCGCCGACCGGAGGAGCAACCTCTCATCGTTAAAAACGATCATCGAGCGGTTGAACCGGGAAGGCATTATCGATCCCGACAGGGTCGCCATCACCGGGCAGAGCGACGGTGCCGTGACCGCAACCTTCGCCCTGGCGAATTCGTCCCTGTTTTCCGGTGCCATTCTCAGCACATGCTGCGAAAGCGAGCCCGCGCAGGAGGCCAGCGGTCTGGCGCTCGATGAATTCTACGTTGCGATGGGCTACCCCGCGACCCGCGCGGACCGACCGGAATTCTGGCGCATAAATTCGCTCGTGGATGCCCCGGAGGCAAAGAAGGTTCCGATCCTCGTTCAGGCAGCATCGAGCGAGTTTCGTATGGGGCTTGCGACCTATCGCGATCTTCATCGCAAGGGCTGGCCGATCGAGATGTATGTCTATCCCGATGAAGGTCACATGAAGCTTCACCCGGCCCATCGGTCGGCCGTCTATGGACGTAACCTCGCCTGGCTAAAGGACCATCTTCAACACCAGTGACGACACCACATCTCGACCTCGTGCAGGTGAAGGACGCGAATGATTCTGGCTTCCTTGCCACCATGGACCTTGAGGACGTGCTCGACCGCATCCACGTCGATAAGCGCCTCGCCGGCCAGGGCTCCGTCCCTGAGGTCTGCCAATATCCGAGCACGATGGAGATCGACGATCTGGTATACCAGACCGTCGAACGCGCCCTTCAGTCTGCGGCCCAGAATGTCCGCAGGAAGGTACGGCTTCATAGCGGCTCGGGCCAGGGCCCGATCCTGGCCGCCGGTGAACCAGAACCAGGTGGGCAAGGAAAGGCACAGTTCCACAAGCGGCTGCGAAAGGATCGGGAAGATCGTCGGCAATGCGCCCTCGATGTGGAGGTGATCGGTGGCCGCCGTCGCGCGCGCAATATTTCTGATGAGCTGCCTTTGTCCCGGCCAGAGCGGCGCGTGCGTCGCGATCCACGGATGTGGCTCGTCGTCGCGCATCGCGATGGCCCTGGCCGACAGGAGATCCGTCGTATCCGGCCATGATTTGGCACGATCCCGGCGGTGTATGGCAGCCATTGCCTGCCGAAGCACTGCGGGCAACGATGCCCCTGTCGCACGGCATATGTCCGTGGCAGTGCCGGGCAGATCTCGGGACAGGCCGGAATGAAGATAGCGATCGGCCAGAGGGTAAGCCGAGTGCAATTTCCCGAAAACATTGTCGCCGCCCCCGCCATTGAAATGCGCGGTTGCGCCAAGTGCTGCGGCTTTGTCGGCCGCGTGCCTATCGAAGACTTGCGTAAACGCCCGGGCCGATGGTCGGGGCCGCGGCGCCGAGAGATTGCAGTCAACCTGAACTTGTCCGGGGTCGCAAAAGACCGCATCGAGTTCGAGCCCCAAATGCCTTGCAACCGCCCGCGCATAGCTGCGCTCATCTGCCTGCGGGGATTTCCCGAAGTACTGGACCAGCCCGACCGGCCCGCACCGCGCCGCCAGCGCGGTTATCGCGGAAGAATCGAAACCGCCCGATAGAGCGACCAGCGGGCGCGGATATCGCTCGCACCACATGGCGACCGCTTCCGAAAAATGGCCCTCCAGAAGCTCAGCGGCTTCGACGAAAGGGATGTTCAGCCTCGTTCCCACATGATGCTCGGGCTTCCAGAGCAGTTCATGGCGGGCGTCATCCCGGGTGATGTGAACCAGTTCGCCTGGAAGAATTTCCCTGATCCCGGCCAGGCATGTCTCGCGCCGCCGTCGATCCGGGGCGAGCAGATGATTGGCAATGCCGCCCCAGTCGATCGAAGGCTGCATACCCAGATGCCTGCACATCGATACGGCGTCCGCCGCGATGGCGACCCGCGAGCGCGAAGGGCCGAAGTAGCATGGCACCATCCCGGACGGATCGCGATAGACGGCAATCTCTCCCGTCTCCGGATCCTGCGCGACAGCAACGAAACGTCCCCAGCATGCGCGCGCGATTGCACTCAAGGCGTCCAACGGCCGCGCTGCGGTATCTTCCGATGCAAGCCCGGGCCGCAGTCGATCGAGATGAAACGCGTCGCCGAAGACGACCAGGTTACCCTGACAGAGATATTCGGCGCGCAGGTCCGCGCTGTGCGAGAATTCCTCGCAGAAGCGCCCGCCCGGCGCCGCCTCGCGATGCACCCGTGGCGCGATTTCCACCGAGATCGAAAATGTCGCATTCATGGCGTCGTGCTCATGGCATTGTGTTCATGGGAAGCAGGAGGATCGCGCGAAATCCCGCAACCGTCTCGAGACTTTGGCCCAGGACGGTTCCGTCCAGCTGGACCCAGCAGTGCGCCTGGAACGGGTCCGTCTGCACGCCGAACACAATTTTCGATCGAACCGCATACCGGGTCACCAGACGCTGCAACGCCAGCGCATCGGGCAGGCACCGGGATGCGCGCGGAAACAGAAGGGCCGCACGGCAAAATGCCGACAACCACATCCCCAGCTTCGCGGCATGAGCCTCGTTGCTGACATCTGCGGCCCGCGCGGGCGCGTTGGCAATGTCCACCAGAGCCCGCAAAGTGCAGCGTCCAACGGTTAAATGGAAGAAGGCCAGCCAGGCCGCCGAAACGACGTACCGGAAAGCGAAGCGAACTCCAAAAACGTAGGGATGTTCGGTGCCGACAATGGACCGTTCCGCGGCAGTGATAGCGGCGCAATCCCAGGGACAAGGCCCAGCCGCAGCACCAAACAATCCGGATTGCATCAAGGCGTCGGTCTGCGATGGCCCCAGGTCCGAGCCTTTCGCGCCACTGCGTACCAGCGTAGCGAGTTCGGGCTTCAGTTCGAGATAGCGGTCACGATCGATGTCGAGGACGATGATGCGGTCCCCGCAATCGCAAAGGCCTACTCCATTTCGAGGGATGACGAAGGCCATGGGCAGATCCTCGAAAAAGCCTGGCCCGGACGCAATGCCCGGGCCAGGCCGATCAGCGCTCAGTCGTCGAGGATGCCGAATACCGGCTGGCCCTGCGGGTTGTCGATCCGCAGCTGGCCGGTACCATGCGTGACCTCGCTGGCGATGCCCAGTTCGACCACACCGTCATCGGCGGCTTCATGTTCGCGTTCCATATTTGCCTCCTTCTGTGTGCCACGCGGTTCGTGGCGACAGAAAGGCTATGGCCGGGAAGCGATATATTCAGCCCCATACGCTTTCATGCTGAAAGCATTCATGCGCCGCCAGGATGGCAACGGCTCAGAGTGCGGCGGGCCCTTCCATAACTGTCATAAATCAGTCAGGTGCGGATCGCGATACTGCTTCGCATAATACTCCAGCTGCGCGAATGCGGCGACGATGATAATTCCACATGGCCGCGAGAAGTTCTTGCGCGGAGCCTGATGCCGCCAATGTATTGGCGGCGGTGAGTTCATCGCCGCAGTCGGACCAGCGCTCGGTCTCGACGAGTCGTACCGCCCGCAAACGCTCGCCGGCATTGCGGACGGCAGCGACAAGCTCACCGGATCCCGACATGCGCGCAAAGCGAAGAAACAGGCGTTCGGCCGCCGCAACGATACGATCCGGCGACGCGCAGTCGATAGTCCCGCAATCGATAGCCCAGCCATCGACTGCGGGGCCATCAAACTTCGCGGCGCCGCCAGCTTTTAGCGCCATGCGGATCAGATGGCCGTGCCAGGTATAACAGTCGCGCAAGGCCTCGACGCTCCAGGTTCTGAGACGAAACCCGCGATGCTCGCCCATCTCCAACAGGCCCTCACCATACAGGCGGTGCAATGCATCGCGGACCGGCGAAACGCTGGTTCCGATGTCACTGGCGAGCTGCAGGACCGACAAATCCCGGCCCGCCGTGTAGCGCTGCGCCAGCAAAGCCTGCTTGAGCTCCGCGTAGACTTTCTCGTGCTGGCGGGCGCCCGGCGACATCATCGTTCACTCGCGCCGTTCAGTCGTATCTGCCCGACCTCCCGCTGCATGACCGGGGTCATTTGCAAGAAGCTGGCGCGAAAGGATGTCAAGGTTGTGCCGGGCGATGGCATCGATGCAGACGGTTTCGAGCCTCGACAAATCGCCTTCGAGCAATGCGCGCGGAAACACCCGCTGATGTTCCATGAACAGCAGGGGTATCAGGAGATGCCCTGTCGAAAGCCCGAGCGCATGAGCGCAGCGAAAATGGTCGTCGAGCCGCGACTTGGGATTGCCGGCCTCGATTTCGCGCAGCCAGCGCGAACCGATGCCAACCTGAGCAGCAAAGCGTTCCTGCGTGATCTTCTCGATCCGTCGTTGCATTTCGATGCGCCTCCCCGACATCAGCTTGATCGTCGCAAGCACGGAAGGATCGCGTGCGTTGGGTATCGCCCAAAGCGGCATGACCAGGTCTCCCTTGCCAATGGCTCAAGCTCCCGCGCAGCCCGGACCTTAAGAGTGTTGTTGATAACACCTTGGGTCAAACGGTAACGCTTTCATGGTGAAAGTATCGCCCGACAGCTATACGGCCGAATACCTTCTATCGCGACCTTCTGACCTGAACATTCTCCGACGCCTTGCTGTAGATCGTCTGCAATTCGCTTCTCTCGAGGCCCAGCAGGAGGCTAAGGCCCGCGTTGTACAGCCGCCACGTCGCGACAGGCCGTCCGTACTGCCCACTGTCGGCAAGGCGCTGTCCTGTCCGTTCG
This sequence comes from Novosphingobium sp. HR1a, assembly GCF_015594425.1. Classification (NCBI taxonomy): domain Bacteria; kingdom Pseudomonadati; phylum Pseudomonadota; class Alphaproteobacteria; order Sphingomonadales; family Sphingomonadaceae; genus Novosphingobium; species Novosphingobium sp. HR1a. The sequence goes on along the minus strand of NZ_JABXWS010000069.1, from coordinate 36,952 downwards.
ACCATTTCGGCAAGAAGCGAAGTCGTACCAACGAAACGGCGCGAGGTGCCGCCCAGTTCTTCGCAACCGGCCGATTCCAGCTCGGCGGCGACGTCGGCGGGATCGCTGGCATCGAGTATGTTCATGGCGACATAGAGCGTCATGCCATAGGGAATGAATTCGCCGGTCATGCGTGCGAGCCGGCAGTGACAGGCGAGGAAAGCGTCCACGCCCTTCACCGAAAGTTGCAGTTTGTAGGTTCTGGACGTCCTCATACCGTCGCTCCCTCGCCCGAGTCGCATGCCAGGCGCCGTGCATTTCCCGGCGCTCCCACAGGCAAGACGGGAAAAACAGCCGGAGAAAGCACCATTTCCGGCACTGGGATGCCGATTGAGGCGCTGTATTTCCGATACGGTATCTCAGTGCCCTGCCCGTTGCGGCGGTGATTTCCTCGCGTCATCCTTCATCCATCCGATCATCACGGTGACGGCGAGCGCAGCCCATAACCACGCTCCGGCCTGAACCGCATGACAAACGCCGTCGCGTCACCCTGACGCGGCGAAAGGAGGAGGCATGGGCCCGATGTTCCACGATCATCGTGAATTGGTGATGACCAGAAGCGTACGACCGTGTGTATCCGGGCTCGCTAACCAGGCCGACGCCCGAAGCCTTCCGTCCATGCCGCGTTCCAAATTGTCGACGTCCGGCTTACCCGGACGGCATCGACCCCGCATTGCGGCCGGTGGGCTCATCGGTGTAGCGCTGATGGCACTCGTTTCGACCAGTCCCGCGCATGGCAATGAGCCCGGCGATACGTTGGCCGATGCCCAGGCCAGCGCCGAGCGGCAGCTCCACCAGACGTTCACCAACTTGCGCTTCGAGGACTTCGGCCCGGCACCGGTCGAAGGCCCGATCTATCAGGCCAGCGCCGGGGGGAAGATCATCTATTTCGCGCCGCAAAGCGAACATCTGCTGTTCGCCGCGGTCTACGATCGCAACGGCGTCAACCTGACCGCACTGGCGCAGGAGCAAGGCACAGCCCGCCGCCTGAAAGCGATCGATCCCGCCAAGGCGCTGGCGATCGGTCCCATGGACGCTCCGACGGTGATCGAATTCACCGATCCCGATTGCGGCTTCTGCCAGGCGCTCGATCGGTTCTGGAACGCGAAAGCGATGGAAGGAAAGCCCGTCAGGCGGCTTATCTTCTTCGTCAGCGGCATTCATCCGGCCGCCGCCGCCAAGGCAGAACACATCCTGTGTTCGCCCGATCGCGAAGCGGCTTTCAAGGCCACCTATTCAGGGCAGGTACCTGCCCCGCTGCGCCAATGCACTGCCGGACACACCAAAGTCGCCGAAGATGCAGAACTGGTCGCGCAGATCGGCGTTTCGGGAACCCCGACGCTTATCGCCGACGGCAAGCTCATCTCCGGGTTTCAGCAGGCCGAGCTGGAGGCTTTCCTCGACCGGCACGCCAAGCCGAAATTCGCGAAGGCCTCAGGCGGCGAGGCGCCGCGCTGACCTCTCCCGTGCGCGAAGGCGCGCCCACCGATTGCGAGGGCATTGGCCCATGGCCGGTCGCGGCCGGGACAATGAACCGAGATGCCGGCGGCGACGGGCTCATGGAGCCGTCCACCGACGCCCCGGCCGACACCGATCATCGTCGATGCCGGCAGGCGAATGTGCGGACGGCTCCGCAGTGCAAAGGAGTGATACCATGATGCGCAAAATCGGCAGTCGTGCCCTCGCGGCGGTGAATCTCGGCCTCCCTTTGGGCGTGATGGCCCTGATCGCGGGGCCGGCCCACGCCTTCTCGGCGCCGGCCCAGGGCGATCTCGGCTACGACATCTACGACATCGTCGTGAACAAGGGCGTGAAGGGGCCGCTTGGCTTCGTGGGCGGTGTCGCCGCCTTCCTGTTCGGCGTCTCGCGCCTCTTCTCGAACATCATGATCGGCATCCCGACCATCGTCGCGGCCGTCTGCCTCATCAAGGCAGATTCCATCCTCCAGACCTTCGGGATGGTCGTCTGAAATATCCTGCGCAGCCGCGCTCCTGGCCTACCTGCCAGGGCCGCCCGCGCGGGCAACGAACTGGGGACCGATGGTCGGTCCCCGGAAACCGGCACCTTCGCAAGGTGTCATGAAGCAGGAGGAGAAGGGCAGATGGACGAGCGTCTTCCGCAATATCTGCATCGTCCGGTCCAGATCCTGTGGTTCGGATCGGACGAGTTCCTGCTCGCGACCTCGAGCATTTTCGTGGCCGCGATCGTGGGCGGACTTGTCGGTTGGGCGCTCATCGCCGCCCTTCTCCTTTTCATCCCGTGGAAGCGGACAAAGCCCCGGGGCTATCTGCCCCACCTCGCCTGGCGCTGGGGGCTGGTCTCCTTTCCGCATTATCCGGGTCCGACACAGACCCGCTTCTTCGAGTAGGCACCATGGGGCTCATCGGACACAAGACGAAGCGGCCGGACCCCTTGCTGGGGAAACCTGCGAGTTTCGGCATCCATCGCTACCTGCAGGGATCGGCGAATCTCTTCGAGGAGAACCGCCTGCTCAAGGTCGCGGTCGTCGGCATGTTCGGGGTGACGCTCGTCCTCGGCACGGTCATCTACACGACCAACCAGAATGCCCGTACCATCGTCGTACCCTTCGGTTCCGCAGGCGACCTCTATGTTTCGGGCAGCAAACCGTCCGAAGCCTACCTCGTCGCGGTAACGCGCAACATCGTCGCGCTGTCGGGGACCTGGTCGGCCTATTCCGCCGACCGGCAGTTCCAGGAGCTGCTGGGACTGGTTCATCCATCGGCCTACGCAGCCATGCGCGACAGCCTCAACGCCGTGCTCGACGAGCTCACGGACAATCCCACGCTGTCGATCGCCACCTACATCCGGGGTGACCAGCCCGTGCGCTGGACGACTTATGAGATCCTGGTGCCGGTCGAGAAGGTCCGCGTCATCGGCGGCGTCATCCGCAAGTTCAGGGGCACCTTGCGGATCGGATACCGCATCGAGAACGGCCGCTTCTGGCTCACCCGTCTTTCCGAGGAGCAGTTCGATGCCGAAACCCATTGAACGCCGCGCCATCCCTTGCGTCCCATCGATGCTCATCCTGGTGCTTCTGGCGATGCCGGCAGCGGCCCAGACGATCCAGGCTCTGCCAGACCAGACGAGCCACATCCGCCTCTCCAGCCGCGACATCAACCACGTGGTGTGCGAGGGCGGCGAGATCGAGGACGTCAAGTTCTCGGCCGAAAAGGGCCTCGCGGTCGAAAAAGGCGGCGCCGACGCCTGGATCAAGTTCCTGACGCGCGAGGTCGATGATGCCGGCCAGGTCACGCGAACTTATGTGACCCAGCCCGCCGAGTTCTTCGTGACCTGCAACGGGGCGACGTACCCGCTCTACGCCGAGCCCGCCGAGATTCCGGCCCAGAGCGTGCTGCTCGTACCCGGCGCGCGGCAAAGGGCGCAGGCGAACGCCGACCTGCTCGCCGCGCTCGCCGACGAGGACCGCGCCGTCTCGATCACCATGGCCCTGCTTGCCGATCGCATTCCCGCCAGCTTCAGCGAAGTCGCGCCTGCCATGGGCGGCATACGCCTCGCGGCCCTGGCCGGCGTGCAGATCACGGAGCAACGCCGGATCGCCATCGAGGGCACCGGCCTATCCGCTTCGCAATATCGGCTGCAGACGGACGCGCCTGCCGTGCTCGACGAACGTCAGATGGTCGATCCCGCGCTGGGCGAGCGCATCTTCGCGGTTACTCTGGACCGCATCCGTCTCGGAGCCGGCGAGGCCGCCAGCCTCGTGGTCGTCCGCCGCGGAGCCGGAAGATGAACGGCCCTGACGACATGGACGGCGTGGGCGTCCCCGGCGAGCGCTCGTCCTACAAGGCACATCTGCAGGAACAGGAAGCGGTGTACCGGGACGACGCGGATCGCGTCCGCCCCGGGCTTTCGCTCGACTGGAAGGCGCGGTGGTCACGGCTGTCCGCGAAGCAGCGGCTGCGGGCACGCCAGGCTGCGGTCGCCGGCGTGGTCGGTGTGCTTGGCCTTGCTCTCTACTTCGCTTCGAGCGGGGAGGAGGATGTGAAACCCGCCGATCCGGCCGCTTCGCTCAACATGGGCGCAGGGCTGCGCGGCGACAGCCTCGAGGTGAAGCTGCGCGGCGACCTGAAAAAAGTGCTCGATGGTCAGCAACTGCTCGGCGACAGGGTCACGGCCATCGAAGAAGGCAAGGTCCTTCCCGGCAGCAAGGCGGCCGCCGGCGGTCAGGGAGGCGGCGACGATCTGCCGCCTGCGCTCACCGATACCGTGCCGGCCCTGCCCTATCCACCCGAGATCGGCGACGTTTCGGCGGATGCCGACAGGTTGCCCGCGCCGCCGACCGGACCGGGTGCATCTCCGGCGCCGCCCGCGCCGCCGGTCGAAAAGACCCTTGGCGGCATCGGTTCGGCGACGAGCGTTGCCCTGCCGCAGACCTCCACCGATGCGTCCACTTCGTCCAAAAAAAAGACCCGGACGATCTATTTACCACCTGGTTTCATGAAGGCCCGCCTGCTGACCGGGATCGACGCGCTGGCGAGCCGGGACGCCACGAGTAATCCCGAACCGATCATCGCACGCGTCCAGGCGCCCGCAGTGCTCCCCAACGAAGTGAAGGCGAACCTCGCCGGATGCTTCGTCATCGGCAATGCCACCGGCAGTCTTGCGAAGGAGCGCGTGGAGGTTCAGCTCGTCTCGCTGTCCTGCGTGGATTTCGACGAGCATTCGGTGGTCGACCAGCCGGTAAAGGGCTTCTTCGTCGATACCGACGGCAAGAAGGGCCTGTCGGGTAAAGTGGTGACGCGCGCAGGCGCGACGCTGGCGCGGGCCTTCATCGCCGGGACCATCAGCGGCATCTCGCAATCGGTGGAAGGCACCTTCGGCAGCACCTCGACATCGGCGCTGGGCTCGGTGCGGACCCTTGATGCCGCCGATGCCGCCAGGACCGGCATCGCCGGAGGGCTTTCGAAGTCCTCGGACAAGCTCACCGACTTCTATCTCGACCTCGCCCGCCAGGCCGGCCCCATCGTCGAGGTCGGAGCGGCCAAGGATGTCGTCGTGGTGATCCAGGAGGGCATCGCCCTCGAGATCAAACCCGGCGCGAGCGCCAAATTCTGATCGATGCATCATGCTGAAAGGAGCCCGGAACATGGTCAGGTTACGTTCTGCATTGCCCGCCCTTCCCCTTCTCGGCCTGTCAGCCTGCGCCGCTGTCGGCTCGGTGATGTCGCCTTACAGCGAGAAGTTCTCCTGCAAGAACAGCGATCACGGTCAGTGCATCCATCCCGACCAGGCCTATGCAGATGCTCTGGCGGGCCGGGGATCGAAGTCGGACGCGGCGGTGACCAACGACCGCAAACTGCTTGGCCAGGCAACCGGCTCAGCCAATGAGGATCGCAAAGGCCGGCAACCAAAGCCTTCCGCCGCACCGCAATTTGGCGACGCCAAGATCGGTACGCTGGTGGAAACCTCATCCTCGCCGATGCTGAAACCCTCGCAAACGGTACGCACGCTTATCCTGCCTTATGCGGACAAGCAGCGGCCCGATCGCCTCTACATGGCCCGGTATGTCTATTCGATCGTAGACAGGCCTGCGTGGGTGGTGGGCGATTACCTCGTCGAACCCGGCGGCCGCGTTCCCGCGGCTCCGGTTCTGCACACGACGCGCGACAACGACGGGCCGGACGCAGATGCAGTCGCAGACACAGATGTCAGCCGACCCGGCTCGCACGAACTGGAGCACAGGCCATGAGCGCGCGCTCCGCCCGGGGTGGTCTCAGCTACCAGCGTTTGCGCGCCGCAGTCTCCCGCGATGCCTACTCGGACTTCCTCCCCATGCTCGCCTGGGTCGAGGAAGAGGAGGCATTCCTGTGCATCGACGATGGCTGGGGCCAGGCCTGGGAACTCGTTCCCGCAGCCTACATGTTCGCCCATGTCCAGCAGGCGCTGCTCGGCCTCCTCAACATCCATTTTCCCGAAGGAACGGTGCTCCAGCTTATCACCTTCGCCGACCCGCTGATCGACCCCGCGCTCGATGCCTTTCTCAACCTCAAGGTGCGCCCCGATCCGCTGGTCCAGGCCTCGGCGCGGCGCACCGCCGACTACCTGCGCGCGGGCACCGGCGGCCTCGATGCCCTCAACGGCATCCCGGTGCGCGATTTCCGGCTTTTCCTCGCGATCAAGACGCGGGTGACGCTCGGTGCGGACCTGCGCCGCCAGGTCGAGGAGCAGCTGGCCAAGATGGGCATTCGCCGTTTGCCGCCGGCCGAACTCGTGAGCTTCTACCGCCGCGTCTTCAACGGCGTCTTCGCCTCGGCGCCGGGCGTCTTCCTCGAGCATGGCGTCGGCGGCATGCCGGCACCCGCGGTCGCCCGCCAGATCATCGAGGCCGGGCCGGACCTGTGTTTCGAGGGGCCCGAGGTTTTCCTCGGCGACCAGGTCGCACGGTGCCTGACGCCCAAGGCGCCGGCACGCCGGATCACTGCCGAACGCGCGAACCGGCTTCTGGGCGGAATGCGGGGCAGCGCCGAGGACAGCGACCAGATCGGGGGACCGTTCCTCTACTGTCTTTCGGTGTTGTTCGATCATTCGCAGTTCGAGATCCACAAGCGCGCCCAGATCCTCTCCGCGCAGAAGGCCGCCGGCAGTTTCGCGGTCGAGGTCGGCAAGCAGATCGAGGAAATCGGATGGATCCTCGACGAAGCCTCGAACAGCCGCTTCGTCTCGGTGATCCCGGCGATGTGGGTGATCGGGCGTGACAGCGCGCACGCGCGCGACATGGCCGCGCGCGCCAAGCGCTTGTGGGAATCGGAGCCGCTGCCGTTCATGGTGCAGGAGGAAAGCTATCTCCTGCCGGTGCTGCTCGCCGCCAGCCTGCCGTTTGGCCTCTATCCCGAGAAGCGTACCCTGAAGCTGCTGGAGCGTGACTTTCGCATGCCGGTCAAGGCCGCGACGCTGATGGCGCCGGTCCAGACCGATTTTCGCGGCGGCGGGCGTCCCGCTCTGCTCTACGTCGGACGCAAGGGCCAGCTCATCACGCTCGATCTCTTCGATCCCAGGATCAACAACTACAACTTCATCGTCTCGGCCGAATCCGGTGCGGGCAAGAGCTTCCTCCTCAACAACCTGTGCCAGCAGTATTACGCCCAAGGCGCACTGATCCGGATCATCGACATCGGCGGGAGCTATCGCAAGCTCTGCACCTTGTGCTCGGGCCGCTACATCGACATCGGCGAGGAGCGCCTTGTCCTCAACCCCTTCGACATGGGTCTCGCGCTCGATGGCGAGGACAAGCAATCGGCGATCGCGATGGCGGTCGCGATCGTCGCGGAGATGGCCAATGCCTCGACGCGCAAGCCCGTCACCACCTCCGAGTGGAACCTCCTCAAGTCCGCCGTTCAGTGGACCATCGACGGCGGGAGGGGCGAGGACGGCATCGATGCCGTGCGCGACTGGCTCGGCCGCTATCCCGACAACGTGACCTCCGATCTCGACCGCGTCGACCATCTGGTGCCCGTAGCGCGCGAACTGGCCTTCAACCTGCGCGATTTCGGATCGGCCGGTGCCTACGGCCACTTCTTCAACGGTCCCTCGACCCTCGACATCCGAAGCGACGAGTTCGTCGTGCTCGAACTCGAACGGCTCAAAGCCCTGCCCGATCTCTTCAACGTGATCGTCATGGTCGTGGTCAACGCCGTCACGCAGGAACTCTATCTTTCGGACCGCGGGCGTCCGCGTTTCGTCCTGTGCGACGAGGCTGCGCAGTTCATGAGCCGCAGCGACGGCCAGGATCTCTCGCGGCTCGCGGAGGCATTCGGACAAGGCTATCGCCGGGCGCGCAAGTACCAGGGCAGCTTCGGCATCGTGCTGCAGAGCATGAACGACCTCATGCTGTTCGGCGGCACCGGGCAGGTGATCCTCGAGAACGCGGCGACGAAGTTCCTGCTGCAGGGTTCGACATACGACAAGGCGGTCGACAACAAGATCCTCGACTATTCGGGTTTCGTCCTCGACCTCCTGAAATCGGTCCGCAACGCCAAGCCCAACTATTCGGAGGTGTTCATAGATTCCCCGCTCGGCCTCGGCATCGCGCGGCTCGTCGTCGATCCTTTCAGCTACTGGATCAACACCTCTGCGCCGGGCGAGGTCGCCGCGTTCGAAGCGCTGCTCCGCCAGGGCCAGAGCCCGCTCGAAGCAGTCTGCACACTCGCCGGCGTTGATGCGGCGCAGGTCCTGGGCGCCGCCCACCGTCAGGCCGGGACGCCAGCATGACACGGGCGCCCATCCTTCATCCCGACCGGCTCCCGCTCGACTGGCAACGCGATCCGGCGATGCTCGCCGTAATCGAGGCGGCCATCGAGGAGCGCGCCGCGGCGCGGGCGGAAGCCGCGGCGTTCCGCTGGCGGGTGCGGCTCGTCTCGATCGAAACCGTCATGATGGGCAGCCTGGTGACGGTGGCGGGGATCGCGCTTCACCAGCCGGTCCTCCCCGCGCTTCGCGCCGGGCTCATCGTCGCTGCGGGATGTTTCGCCAGCGGCATGCTCCTGATCGGCCTGTCGGGCGCATTCGGAAAGCTCGTATCGCACCTGCGCCGCCGGAGAAGGACATGAACGGGATATTCTCCGCGACGCCGGCCCCGGCCTCGATCCGCCTCGTCATCGGCAGCCAAGGATTGCTGCTGGTGCAGTCCTGTATCGCCTGGCAGTTGCCCGCGGTGCCGGACCAGTTCCGCGTGCTGGTGGGCGTCACCGCGCTCGTCACGCTGGCAGCCCTGATCGGCGCCGCGATCGGCGAGAGAGGCCATCACCGCCCCTCGCCCGGACGACCCCGCCATGGTCGGTAGCCCTATGTCCCGTCCTGGTATTTTCCAGCCGGCATGGGTGGCAATCGCCCTTGCCGCTGCAGCCTCGACCTCGACGGCAGCCCTCGCCGCAAGCAGCACCATCGGCCGTACATGGCCGATCGCGGAACCCGATGCGCTGAGCGAAATCGAAGCCCGCGCGGCGCGCGCTCCTGCCATGGCGACGGCCCTGGGACCGCGCGAGAACTGGTCCGCGTTGAAAGCGGCGCCGCTAGGTGCCGCGCGCGAAGACCGGATCCGCACGGTCGTGCCCTTCTATACCCTCGACCGGGACATCCGGCTGCCGGACGGGAAGCTGCTCTACGCGAAAGGCTTCAGCTTCAATCCCCTCGCCTACGTCTCGCTTCCACAGCGTCTCGTCGTCGTCCATCCGACCGAACTCGACTGGGCGCTGCGCACGGCGAAGCCTGCCGATCTCATCCTGCTGGCGGCAGGAAGTCCCGGCGATGCCGATGCCGTCACACTGGGCGAACGGCACGGAAGAGCGCTGTTCCTGCTCGAGGACCGGGTGAAGGCGCGGCTCGGGCTGACAGTCGCCCCGGTGATCGTCGCCCAGGCCGGCCAGAAACTGGTCCTGACCGAAGTGGACGCAGGCAAGGCCGCGCGAAAGGCGGCGCCATGACCAATCTCTCGCTACGCAAGATGGTGACGCTCGGCGGCGCGCTGGCGGCCCTTGTGATTGCAATGCCCGTCCAGGCATCCAGCTGCGAGGCCGGGACCGTCTTCAATCCGATTACCAAGGTGCGCTGGAACTGCATCTTCCCGATTACCATCGGCGGGGTAAAGATCGGTCCAAGCGATCCACTCGGCAAGACCCTCGACGCCCAGTCGGCTTCCAAGCCGCTGTGCGCGTGCCGCAAGGGCGTGACCTTCTGGTTCGGGGTCAAGGTCAGCTTCTGGACGCCGAACCGCATGGTCGACGTGGTGACCGAGCCCGGCTGCATGATGGCGCTCGGCGCCGACATCATGCCGACCGGCGGCAAGCTCCAGGGAAGCCAGAGCAGCCTCGCGGACGGCACCAACACGCGCAAGATGTTCGCCCAGATGCACTACTACATCTCGCCAGTGTGGAAGATGCTCGACATGTTCACCGACCTGCCGTGCATCGAGGACGACGGTTTCGACGTCGCGCTCATCACCGAGGTGCTGCCGACCTGGCAATCGGCGACGCTGGGCGCGATCATCCAGCCCGAGGGGATCCTGTTCGGCAACCCGGCGGCGGGCCTCGCCTGCATGGCCGACAGCGCCGCGGCCGCAGCGGGCAAGGTCGTCGATCCGCTGTTCTGGTGCATGGGTTCGTGGGGCGCGACGTATCCGGTGGCAGGCGACATCCATTTCGGGGACAGCGTCGAGGCCTGGGCCGGCCTTGCCGCGCGCGGCCTGTTCATGATGGGCCGGCTCGGCGCGCTCACCGTCAGTTCGGCCGACGGCTGTTCGTTCATTCCCCAGCCCGTGTGGACCAAGAGCCGCTACAAGTTCCAGCTGATGGAGCCGGTCAAGGGCGGCCAATGCGTCAACATCGGCCGGCCAGGCGCGCTCTGGACCAGCGCCAAGCATGCCCCGGGCAAGGACAATGCCCAGTTCATGCTTTTCGAAAAGACGATCTGCTGCGCGGGAGTATCGACGCCGTGAGCAGCTTCCCTCCCGAAATCCGCATGGGACCGGCGGGGATCAGCCGATGGCTTGCCCGTCAGCCCATTGCCCTCCTCGCTGCCCTTGCGGTCAGACCGGCGCCGTGCTCCCCCAGCGGCGGCGGTCGGACGGTCGGCGTGGCCCTGAATGCAGACGATGACGAGGCGGCGTGTCCCTCCTCGCCGCCTGTCATCGTGGCCACGCTGACCGTCTTCGAGGGACAGGCCGTGTTTCGCGCCGAAATACCTGGGCCCCCGCACGGCGTGCTGCTGTTCCGGCTGCGGCGCGGATCGCGCCAGGTCGTCCCGGGCGGGATCCGGCCATGAAGAGGCACGCACTGCTCCTCCTCGCCCTGCCGGCGGTCGTGACTATACCGCTCCACGCGCAGACGAGCGAGGATCATGCCCGCGCCGCTGCAGCCGCAGCCCGCGCCAAGAGCGGCGACAGCGATGCGCTGCTGCGCAACTACGTGACACCCGGCCTTGCCGGTACGAGCGTCACCACGGTGGATTCCTCAAAGGCATTCAGCCCGGATCTGGCCTGCCAGAAGACCGCGACAATGCTCGAACTCATCGCGCAGCCCGGCGCGACCGGCGACATCGGCACGCTCAGCATTTCGCGCGACCGCGATCTTAACGGCAGCTTCGACGAGGCTCTGACCGTCCCCGTGCCGATCTCGGGTATCTGTGCCAACGGCGTGATCGCCTGCACCCCAGGCACCTGGGATGCATGCCGCTTCCTGCGCTGGGATACGTCGGCCTCGGGGGCGCTCAAACTCAGCGAGGCCGAACTGAGCGAGCTCGCCGGCTGCTACTGCGTCAACGCCAGCTGCGGCAGCAATCTCGTCTGGGGCAACATGGCCTCGGTCCTGAAGGATCTCGGCGGCGGTGTCATCGGCGCGCTCACCAGCGCAGATCCGCGCGTCGGAATAGCGCAGGCCACGATCGACGGTCCGGTCATTCGCTACACCGGCGCGCAGACGACATCCTGCACGTCTCAGGCCGAAGTCGCGGCGACGGCATACCGGGCGAACCCGAATTCGATTGCCGGCGATGCCTATGCCGCGTCGCAGGCGAGCAGCGTGTTCCAGACCCTGGCCGCCTCCTCGACCGGCTCGGGGACGTCCGAGGTTACCCGCAGCTGCACCATCACCCGGCAGGTCTCGCAGGACGAGATCACGCCCGAGGCCATCATCGATCGGATCTCTGGGGGATACTCGACCTACACGACGGCCACCGGAGGCCTGACGTTCGTCATGGGCTCGCCGAGCGACAACAGCCTTTCGGGCGGGTCCTGCTCGATCTTCGATTTTCACATGACCCTGCGCGTCAAAGAGGCCGATCGTGTACGCCAGGTGCTGCTGACCCGCTTCGGCGCCGACGACTGGGCGCAGATCCGCGTGGACGGCGAGCTGCTGGGCTCGGGGCCGCAGACCTGGACGGGGACCGGATTGCCGCCGGGCAAGTGCGAGAAGAAGGGGGCGTTCTACCTTACGCCGGGTCTCGATCTCACGTCGAGGATGACTAAGGGCGATCACGATGTCTGGCTGCGCGTGGCGGTTGCCGAAGGCGGCGAAGCCTACGCCGCGATCGAGGCCAGCCTCGATACCGGATGTGAGCCGAGCGAACAGCTCGTCGATACGTGCTCGGCCTATGCCTCGAACGCGAAATGCCGGTTGCAGGACGAGACGGTGGACGGGGTCAGCACCTGGCGCAGCGGCGTGAACACCGGCCTTGCCCCGCTGCCCCAGACCAGGCTTGTCGGCACCGGTGCCTGCACCGCGCAGGTATCCCGCGACTTTTTCCTGCGCGAACGCAGCTACCGTTGCACCGTCGATCTCGGGTCGGCTTCCGAGCCCGATCTCTCGCGCGCTGCCTACATCATCGACCACTCCACCGAGACGCTGCTCGCCGACCGGATCGCGAACGCCGACGGCAGCCAGACGCTGACGACCCGCGCCTTCTCGATGCCGGAACGCGGGACGGTCAATACCTGCGAGCCGCTCTGCAAGACCCGCAGGGCGCAGGCGAATACCTCCGCCGCGCCGGACGGCGTAACCGGCGCGAAACAGACCGACCCGATCGGTTGGGACTATTTCTATCGCACCTGCCAGGACGCCGATGTCTGTCCGGCCGGCGAAGGCGAGGAGCTGGTCCAGGGATGCGGCTGTCTGGGCGATTTCGCCGAAGCGGCGGTAATGATGCAGTCGGTCCGGCTCGGCGGCGCCGACATGGTCTGCACGAGCAGCGTGCGATGAGGCCGGTCCCCACCGTCCTCGCCGCCGCGGCAATCCTGTTGGCCGGGCCGATGCTTGCCCCGGCAGGCGCGGCGGCGCAGCAGCTCTGCGCGGTCGATCTCGACGGCAACGGCGATGCCGCCGACGAAGGCGAGACGGCAAGCTGCCATCTGACCGCGTCCGGAAGCTGGATGTGCCCCATCGGCCAGGCGGCGTGCAGCCCCGACAAGGTCGGCTCGCTGCATTGCCCGCTCGGGGACCAGTATCCTTGCGAAGTCCCTGCGAGCGGCGGGGCGGCTGCGTGCTCCGCCACTGCATGTATCGACGTGAGCACCAACCCCGTGGTCGAGGAGCCCGCCATCGACGATCCGGGCGCCGAGGCCGACGGCGCCGTCGATGGCGATGGAAATTGCCTGGGGACGATCGAGATCTTCTCGGGCCGCGCAGCGCGCTGCCGCCCTGCCGGGCTCAGCACGACATTCCAGAACTGCTGCAAGGACAAGGGCAGGATCGTCAAGGACGGGATGGGTGGTTCGGTCGCCTCGATCTCGACCAAGATCGCGGTCGCCAAGGGCGTCTTCACCGGCATGAAAGCGGCCTATACGGCGTTCAAGGCAGGGGCGACGGCGAGCCAGGCAGCCAGCGCGGGAGCGAACGCGATCATCGTCGGCATCGATCCGACATCGATCGCGATCAGCCTCGCCGTCAATTTCATGATCGAGGTGCTGCTCCAGGGCTGCGACCAGGAGGACATGGAAGTGGGCATGCTGCGCGGCTCGGGGATGTGCCACGAAGTCGGCAGCTACTGCTCCTCGAAGATCCTCGGCGTCTGCGTGCAGAAAGCGAGGGGGCATTGCTGCTTCAACACCAAGCTCGGCCGCATCATCCAGGAACAGGGCCGCCCGCAGCTCAGAAGCTTCAGCGAGAAAGGCTGGGGCACTGCAAAGAAGCCCTATTGCCGCGGCTTCACGCCCGAAGAGTTCCAGGCGCTCGATTTCAGCCGGATGGATCTCTCGGAATACTACGAGGAGATCGAGGCGCGGGCTGAGGCGGAAATCCAGATCGACATGAAGGACAAGATCGATGCCTATATGCAGACGATCGGCCAGTAGGCGCGCCCTGCTGCTGGCGGGACTTGCCCTGGTTGCATCAGGGGCGGACGCACGATCGCCCGCCCCGGGGAAGACCGAAGAGGCCGATGCCCGGGCCCGCATCCAGGCCCAGGGCGATGCCGCGATGGAGCGTGTGAAGCGCGCTGCGGCCAGGGCGAGGACCGCTCCCGTCCCCTCGCCCGTACTGCCGGCAATGCCCGACACGGCACCGCAGCGCCGCGCGTTCGACAAGGTGAACAGGCGCAGGAACGATCCGGCGATGGCGAAGCGCGCCGGCGCCGATGTCGCGGCCGCACGCGAAGCGCTCGCTGCCGAGCGGGAGCGTGCCAGCCGCCGAATCGCGCAGGCGCTGGGACTGGAACAGCCCGAAGCCGTCGCACTTGCCGGCGTGGTCCCATCGACCAGTGCAAAGCGCTGGGTCCCGGTGCTGTTCGTGTCCTCCTCGATGCCGGTCCCGGTGCTGCGCACTTACGCGGGCCAGCTCGAGCGCGCGGGTGGGGTCATGGCGTTCCGGGGAATGCCCGGCGGAATGCGCCAGGTCGCGTCGATGGCGAAGCTGACGGCGGCGATCCTGCGGCGCGATCCCGGCTGCGAAGGCCCTGCCTGCGCGATGCGCGGGGTGCAGGTCATCGTCGATCCGCTGGTGTTTCGCCAGCACGCAGTAGTGCAGGTTCCGGCTCTGGCGATGATCCCGGGCGATCCGACCCTGCCCTATTGCGAGCGCGATGACGCCAGTCCCCGCGCCGCGCATCTCGTCCTGGGCGACGCGGCGCTCACCGGATTGCTCGAGGAATATGGCCGCCTTGGCGGCAAGAAGGAGGTGCGCGATGTTCTCGCTCGTCTGGCGCAGCGCTAAGCGTCTCACCTGCGAATGCATGGACCTGCCGCTGCGCGCCGCGGTGGCGCTCGGCGCCAGCGGTCTTGGCCAGCCCGCGAGGCCAGCGCAGCTCTTCAAGGCCTACGGCATCGTGCTCCCTGTCGGCTTCCTGGCCTGGTGGATCATGCCCCAGGTCACGCTGGTTATGACCCCGTCGATCGATGCCTGGATCGTGCACCGCACGGGCGGAACCATCCGGCGCGGCGACCTGGTATCCTTCGTGCTTTCCGATCCACTCGCCGGTCCGAAGCCGGTCAATGTCACGAAGTACGCGCTGTGCATGCCGGGCGAACCGATTGCGGTGGTGGAAATAGCCCCCGGCACGGTGAAGGCGAAGCGAGCGAACCGGGGCACGAACGCCTGGTACTATTGCGACGGCCGCCTGATGGGCATCAGCAAGCCCGTCGCCCGAAGCGGCAGGCGCCTCAGGCACTGGCTTCCCGACGACCCGCGAATCCCGGAAGGCATGGTCTTCGTCGGGTCGAACCATCCCGACGGCTATGACAGTCGCTACTACGGCCCTGTCGCGATCGAGCGGCTGACGCGCATGGAGAAGCTGCTGTGAAGCGTCTGGCGTTCGCCATGGCAGGCGCGATGACCGCGCTGGCAGGTTCCGCCGATGCGCAGCCGCTCGCCCTGGCAGCAGAGGGCCGCGAGGCGCGCGGGTACTGGTGGTACGAGCTGCCCAAGCCGGCCGAACCGCCGCAGGATGATGCACCGGTCCTGGAAAGGCCGGTGATCCCGCCGATGACCGAACTGGCAAGCTGGACACCGCCCCGGATCGCCAGACTGATCGAACAGCAGCGCGACTACGCCGCGACCGTCCTCACCATCGACGCAGTCGCCGACTTCTGGCGCCTGGAGGATTTCGCGAGGCGCAAGGCGCGCGCCTTCGCCGGCGTCACCCAGCTTGCGCTGCTCACTTACCCCGAACTCAATGCCAAAGCCGCCAACCCGATGGTCGGTGAAGCCCGCGATGCACTGAGGGCGCAACAGGATCAGGTGCGCCGCCAGTACCTACGCGCGAAGGCCGGGGAATTCGCGCTCGTCATGTTCGCCCGCACGTCCTGCGGCTACTGCAGGGTGCAGTGGCCGATCGTCCAGCGCTTCCAGGACGAGATGGGCTGGCAGGTCAGCCTGATGGACCTCGACCGCAGGCCCGAACTCGGGCAACGCTTCGGGGTCAAGATCACGCCGACGACGATGGTCATCCGCCGAAGCAGTCCCCAGCGCATGGTCATCGCGGCGGGAGTCGAGACTTATCCCAATCTTGCGCAGATGGCCTATCAGGCGGTTCGCCTGCTCAGCGGCGACATCCGCCTCGAGCAATGGCTGACCGCTGCGGGCGAGGAGAACGGCTTCTTCGATGCGCTCGCCAATGGCCCGGTCGCGGCAAGCGATCCGCGCGTAGCGTCTCCGGAAAGAGCCGCGCTGGCCGGAGAGCGGCCATGACCGCCATTCCTGCGCCGATACCGGAACGCCCCTCAGGACGGCAGCAGTACCGTTTCGCCCTGGCCTTCGAGCAACGCGATCGCCTTGCGGTCGAACGAGACGAATGTCTCGCCGCCAAGCCATTTGCCCTCGTGCGCGATCGCGCCGTCGCCGAAGTCGCCGCCGGCTTCCAGCATCGCGAGGCCCGCCTCGACCGCGCCGAGATCGGCCTCGACGTTGTCGCCGTTTACGAGAGCACGAATGGTCCGGGCAATGTCCGCCTTCAAGAAACCATAGGCCCGGCCCAGCACCCACACGAACTCGCAGAGCGACGCGATCGGCATGGCAACCAGCGTTGCCTCGGCCAGAAGACGCTGGGCGATCGGCGCCTGCACCGGATCGTCCTCGGTGACGGCCCGGACGAGGATGTTCGTATCGGCGGTGATCTTCACAGTTCGCCGGCCCAGCCCTGCGCGATCACGTCGTTCATCTCGTCGATCGAAACGGGCTTGCGGCCCTCGCGTTTCAGCATGCCGAACGCCTCGGTGATCTTGCCCTTCGGACGGGAGGCCTCGACCTCGAGCCGTCCGTTGGGCAGCTTGTGCACGGTAAGCTTGGCCCCGGCGTGGATACCCAGGTGCTGCAACAGGTCCTTGCGCAAGGTGATCTGCCCCTTGGCGGTTACGGTAAGGGTCGTATCCCTGGCAGGTACGTTGAGAGCGGTCATCGCAGGCTTCCTTTCGATACGCGATAAAGTAATGGCAATATCCATTACGTTCAAGCTGGTTCTTGGCGGAGCGGCCATGACGATGACGCCGCTTACCGCAGAATCGCAGACCGCGCGGGAGCAAGCAGCACGTGGTCAGACAGGCCAAACCCACGCAGGCCAGGCCCACACAGGCCGAGCCGACGCGGGCCGGGTACAGGCGGACAGGATGCAGGCCCTGCGTGCCGCCATCCATCCGGTATCGACGGCTGAAGAGACCCGGGCATGGCTTTCGCGCGTGCCGGTCACGCATGACTTCCCGCCGGATTTCACCAGCATGCTGCGCGGCCAGGCCCCGCTTTACATGATCGAGATCAGCACCGCGCCCGGCTGCGTGCCCTGCGGCGATCTTTGGGCCAGACTTCTGGACTTCAGCCGCCGCTATGGCTGGCAGGTGCGGACCATCGGGCGGCAGGAAGCGATGCTGCGTTCGGGCCGGCTCGGGCTTCCCTGGGTAGGCGATCCCGTTGCCTGGGTCCGCCCGCTTGGCGATCCGGACCGCATGGTGCCGGTCGCGGTGGGCACCGATCACGAAGCGAACATCGCGCGCAACGCCTGGCTTGCCGCCGGAATGCTGTCCGGGGCCCGCGCCGCCGTCGGCGTGCGCGCCATGTCCAAATTCACCGGGATCGTCGGCACGAGGGCGCCGGCATCCTCAAACCCCAGGGGACGCTGAACATGGCGGGGCTGCGTCACCTTCATTGCCAACCGGGAAGCCTGCCATGGGATATGACCTTCGTCGTTTGAGCCTTGCGTTCACGATCCTCGTCGCGGCCTGCGGAGCATCCGCACCGGCCCGGGCGCAAGGCTGGGCCGAGACATGGTTCGACAACGTCACGTATACCTCGCCCGGCAGCTTCGAGGACCAGACCCGCGGCTACGTGACCGCGGGCGGAATGTCGGGCCGGGTCGATGTCCACGACGACTACTTCATGTCGCTGAC
Source organism: Novosphingobium sp. HR1a (assembly GCF_015594425.1). NCBI lineage: Bacteria > Pseudomonadati > Pseudomonadota > Alphaproteobacteria > Sphingomonadales > Sphingomonadaceae > Novosphingobium > Novosphingobium sp. HR1a. Next base: position 19,080 of record NZ_JABXWS010000069.1, on the reverse strand, counting down.
GCTGCCCAAGGTGAAGGCGGGCTGCGGCGGTATCGACATGTTCCTGGGCGGCATGTCCTTCCTCGATCCGGAATACCTCGTCGAGAAGCTGGAGACGATCCTGCAGGCCGCGCCTGCCGTCGCCTTCCAGTATCTTCTCGAGACGCTCGACGAGAAGATGGGGAACATCATCTCGAAGATGGAAGCGGCGACCAACTACCTCAATTCGATCCAGGTGAACGACTGCCGGCTCGCCAACCGCATGGTGCAGATCGCGAGGGGCGACGACAACATGTCGGGGATCGTCGAGGAGATGACAGGCTACAAGTCGATACGCTCAGGGTATGCCAACAGCTGGCAGCAGAGCCGCGAGAAGCTCCAGGCGAACAAGGGCAACCCGACCGAGGACCTGAAGGACGCGCTCGAGAACTGCCCCGCCGAGGTGACCGAGATCTTCCGCACCGGATCGCTGCTCGCGCACGCCGCCGCGCGCGTCGGTGCGTCCGACTGGGCCGGGGTCATGCGGGCCAGGATCGGCGACGTCTACATGCGCTGGGATGCGAACGACAAGGTGCCGATCTTCTCGGCCATTCCCGCCTGCCCGCACCAGGACACCGAAAGCGCCGACGATTTCCTGACCGGCCGCGTTCCCACCCGCGCCCTCAACATTCCCGCAACGGCCTCCGACTGCTCGGTCAACGGCGCCGGGCGCGGCGCGCTGGTACTGGCGCGCGAGAGGATGGAAGCGGTCGCGGCCAAGATCCGGACCCGCTCCGCTCTCACCACGGAGGAGAAGCAGTTCGTGGCTAACGTGCGGACCCTGCCGGTCTACCGCCTGCTCGAATGGGGCGTCAGGCAAGGTCTCACCGACAGCGTGATCGCCGATACCGACGAACTCGTCGCGCTCACCCTCGCCTACCAGATGCTCAACGATCTTACCCGCTCGATCGACTTCGCTCTCCAGAACGCCGAGCGCGGTGCCACCACGGCGGGCGCCGCCGATACCGAGAACACGAACATGTGCCAGACCCGCATCCTGACCAAGGGTATCGAGCAGCTGCGCGACCTGCGCGACGAGGTGCTGCGCCAGCGTGCGCAGATGCGCCAGTCGTATATGGCAGCAATGAACCAGGCGAACCTGTCGGCAAGCTATGCCGGCGTCGTGCGCCAGCGCGACCGCGACGCGCGCGACGCCGCCGGCGCCAGTGCCGGCCGCAACCGGTGAACCGTATCATGCGCCTCGCCATCCGCACCATGCTCGTCGCACTCACCTCGCTTGCCGCGACGCCGGCCCTGGCGATCGATGCCAGCTATCACACCTGGGACGGCTTTTCCGAAACCGTCGATGCCTTCCATCTGATCGCGATGATATTCGGCGATCCGCGCTACGAGACGCTCGTCGTCATCATCGCGGTGGCCGGCATCGCTACCGGCGCGGTGCTCGCCAGCGTCAGGGGCTCGGGCATGGGCCTCGTCGCCTTCGGCTTCCAGATGCTCGTCGGCATCGGTCTCTTCGCCGGGATGATCGCGACGACCGGCACCGTCCATGTCTACGACCGGGTCCGCAATGCCTACCAGCCGGTGGGCGACGTCCCCAATCTCATCGTGCTGGTCGCGGGCGTCACCAACCTCATGGAGCGGGCTCTTGCCGAAACCATCGACGACAACACCACCGATCCGGGTGCCAAGCTCGAATTCGGGGCCGGCGGGCATGCCTTCGACCTGTTCCTGAACGCGGTCAGTCCCCGCAGCCCGATGGTCGACACGTTCCTCGACGCGACGGTGAAGGATTACGTGCGCCAGTGCTATCCGGTCGCCCGTGTCTCCCCGGCCTACGGCATCGACGACGACCAGCTGTTCCGCACATCGACCGACCTTCCCGCCTCCTTCGCGGCAATGGCCGGCCCGGCGACCTTCTCGACGGTCTATACGGCGAGCGACAAGGCCGGAACGACGATGAGCTGCGAGGCGGCCTGGGCGCATATCGCCGAGCGCCTGTCGGACACGGCGCTGTTCGATGCCTACAGCGACCAGGTCTGCGCAAGAACCGGGTTCGACGTGACCCAGACGAGCCAGCGCGACCGCTGCCGCCAGCAGATCGATGCGCTCGGAGCCATGATGCTCGGCCAGTCGATGAGCCGGCAGAAGTTCCTCGCCAACGTCCTGCTCGGCCAGACCGTCGGCGACGTCCTGTTCGAGGATTCGCCCGCAGCCACCGCGAGGGTGATGGCGAACCGGGCGATCGAGTCCAACGGCCTCGCGACGCTCTCCACCGCCAACGAGTGGATGCCGACGATCCGGGCCTCGGTCTTCGCGATCATGCTCATGATGATGCCGATCGCGCTGCTGTTCATCCTGACGCCCATCAACCTCAGGGTAGCGAGCTTCGCGCTCGGCCTGTTCGTGTTCGTGGCGCTGTGGGGTGTGATCGATGCCGGCATCTACCAGCTTACCCTCGGCCGGGCGATGGACGTGCTGGCCGAGCTGCGCGCGACCAGCGTTGCCGCCGACAGCTGGATCCTGGCGCCCTCGGCGGCGATGAAGGCGCTGGCGATCTTCGGCTCGTTCCGGACTGCGGCGGCAGGACTTGCGGGCGCCTTCGTCTTCACGGTGTTCCGTTTCTCCGGCAACATGTTCACCGCGTTCACCTCGGGCATGCTCGGCGTGCAGGGCCAGGGCAGCATGGCGGCCGCGACGGTGGGCACGAACGAGGGGTACGCCTCCGCGCTCGAAGCCCAGGCCTCGGCCGGCGGCACGCTCGCCCGGCGCGGCGCGTCGTCGGGCTTTGGCGATTTCGGGGAACGCAGCAGCTTCGGTCTCGACCGAGCCTTCGCTTCCGCAGGTTCGGTACTGGGCGAGCACGGTGGCGGCGCTGCCGGAACCGCCGCGTTCGGGCTTGGCAGGACCGATGCGGCGCGCGAACTCGGCGAGCTTTCGCCGGCCCTCACCGGCCGCGATCTCGGCGATCCGGCCACGGCGCGCGCGGTGCGCGCCAATGCCGCCACGTCGGCGATCCATAATTTCGCGCAAGGCGATGCCCTGCGCAAGCTGGGGACGAGCTACTTCGGCGAGGGGCAGTCCGGTGAGCGTGCCTTTGCATCCTTCGCGCAGAACATGGTGCAGTGGAAGGCCTTCGGGGACAGCCAAGCCTACGAGATGATGCAGTCGGGGGCGCAGCGGCATTTCGAGCGCGGCGGCTATGACGCCAGGGACGCGGCGCTCAAGGCCTCGACCGTCATCGCGCAGGCCGGTGCCGACCCGACGTTCGCCAAGCTCACGGCCAATGCCTTCGACCAGGAGCAGATGCTGCGCAACGACCTGACCGCGGCCGAGACGCAGGTCGGCGCCATGGAAGGACGGCGCGATTATGCCGGTGACCGGATTGCCGCCGTCGAGCGAAGCAATGTCGCGACGGAACAGGGACATCGCACCGGCACCAACCAGGGGCAGCGGCAGGCTGCCGCCATGCTCGGCCTTTCCGTCACACAGACCAGCCGCCGCATCGGCTTCATCAACGCGCTCTCGGGCGAAGCCCGGTCGAGCGCGATCACCCAGCTTTCGCGCTCGACCGGGCGTAACGAAGCGCAGGTTCTGCGCGCGCTGGAGACCTACAATGCGGCGGTGCAGGTGGGCACGGCCGATGGTGCGACGGCCGAGGCCGCGCGCGAGGGCACGAGCGTCTATGGCCGCACGCGCGAGGCGGCCGGCTACGATTTTGCCGAGCGGTCCGGCAAGCTCGACGCCCAGCGCGAGGTCGGCCCCGATGGCGTGCGCAGCTCCGCGCAGATCGGCGAGCAGCGGCGGCAGGCGGACAATGCCGGGTTCGCGGAAGGCGCCGGTGCAGCCGGCGTATCCGTGCGCGAAGCCGCGCGCCTCGATTCCTTCATCCGCGCGCTGGCCGGTACAGCGGGAAACCAGCTCGACATGGCGGAAGGCGGCGCGGAAGGCATCGCCGAACGCGCGCGCAACCAGCGCCTGACGCAGATCGTCGATCGGGAACGGCTCACGCGCACCCAGTCCCTGCTGCGCGCCCACGGTGTCGAGATGTCCAGGCGCCAGATCGCGATGGATCAGAACGGCGATGTCAGCCTGAACCTGACGCCCGAGCTTGCCGCGCAGATGTGGCGCGGAGGCCTGATCAACCAGAGCCAGCTCGGCGCCATCGCCAATGGCGGGCATGCCAGGTTCAGCTTCGCGCACAACGATCTGCTCGTGTCCAGCAGCACCGGGTTCAGCCGGTCGGCGCGCAACGACACCAGCACGCGGTTCGAAGCGGGCAAGCAGGCAGGCCCCGACACGATCGAGCATTTCCTGGGCAGCGGCAAGGAGGGACAGGCCGCCATGGCCAACTGGCTGCGCGGCGGGTTCGAGATGGACCGGCAGGGTAACTGGCGGCTGAAGCCGCAGGTCGCCGATACACTGGAGCGCGATGTCACGGCTATCATGGTCCAGACCGGATGGCAGAGGTCGCTGTCGCGGTCGGCGGAGCATTCGACAGCAGATAGCCAAGCAATTTCCGGTGATTTGACAGCATCAGCTACACGCGAAGGCCGCAGCGGGGGCAAAGACAGTAAAGACGGCAATACGAAACAAGACGATAGAGGCGGCACGACAGGCGCGTTGACGGGCAAACTCAGCGCCGACTTTTCAGATCGCGGAATTGCGGCGGTAGCCGCTCAATCATCGATTGACATCGTAAACTATGACGTTCGCGAAGCCATCGCTGCAGCCGAAAAAGAAGCCGCACTATCTGGTCGTCCTGCTGAGACATTTTCCAGGGAACTCAGCGAGCGCGTACTTGGCCATGACGGCCTCCGGAACAGATACCTCCGACAGGCCGATGCTGGTCGTGGGACCGCAGATGCAACCGGACCAGTCATTTCGATGGAACAATCGTCGATTCTCAACTCAGGCAGACTGCTGTTTGATCGTGATGAGGGAATTGCCGACGGAGATCCGACGTTCAAAGAGCGGCGAGACCCATGATCCTAGTCTTTGATCACCCCAATGTGCCGAAGGTGCCGAAGTCCAGAACGCGGATCGCATGGATCGGTGTAGGGATCATTGGCCGGCCGCTGCGAAGGTGGCCCCGGAGTTATCACCCATTCTCCGCATGCGACTTTGGCCTTGAGGAAGCCATAGCCAAGTACTGCGGTCACGGTGACGGGATTGAATACGAAGATCAGCAGCACCATCGTGTTGACGAAATAGATGTTCAGCCGATCGAACGGCATCGTGATCATCAATTCGAGGCTGATCCAGTAGAGCAGCGTCAGGGCCCACGTGATTTTCGCATACCGTGGTCGCCAGAACCAGTCCGCGGCACGAGGCGACGGCGCATTCGCCGCGGGTTCACTATGATCGACATCCTGCATGTGCAGCGCCTTTCCAAGCGGGAAGATAGCACAGCTTCATTCGGCGTGGAAACGGCCAAGCGCGCTCCGGTCCGGGGCAAGCCGGATACGAATCCGGCCAACCGAAAACCGCGCCCCTCCTCTCCCACTTCGCTTCCACGACGCTTTTCCCTAAGATCCCGGATAGCGGTGCGCATCGCTACTGAAGAAATCGCGGTATGAAACGCCGCCGCCCTCCGCCTGCCGGGCAGCCAGAGCTTTCGCCGCAAGCGCATGCCGCCATTCTTCGCCTCGCCCGCCTGCTGGGAAGGCAGATTGCGCGTGAACAGCATCAGGCGCGTCGCGAGCGGAAGAACGCCAAGGACTTGCCCTCCTCCTGATCAATGCCCCGGCACCCGGGTTCACATTCAGTCGAGACTACGACGGGTCGTCAAGCCTCGCATGAAGCCTGCGCAAGCACACGCCCTGCCGGGCTGATACCGATGTCGCCTCTCTCAAACCGAAAAATCCCAGCCGATCGACGCCGGAGAAACCGCGCCGGGCAATTCCGCTGGCTGTTCTGGCAGAGGGAGAGGCAAACGGGGATCCTGGTCGATAGCGGATTTCAAGTGCGGTTCTCACCCAGACCTTACCCACCAGCTTCACCCTTCCCAGTCATCCATCGCCCGGCGGTAGTCTTCCTCGGCGCGCTCGCGCCGAGCTTCGAGTTTACGAAGCTGCTCATCCCGCTTCGCGCGCAACGCATCGCGCTCTTGGCGCAGCTGTTCGATCGCGGCCTCGATCCGGGCGATCGCGGCGGCAGCCCGATCCGACGCCCGCTTCACCGCAGCCTCCGCCCTGGTGAGATTGGCGCGGCTCGGCCTGGGCGTCTTTCGCTTTGTCCGGGCCGGCGCCTCACGATCTTCGGCGGGGTCGGCAGCGGTTTTTGCCGCACGCTTGCGCGTCTGCGCCAACGCAGCGAGATGCTCGGCGCGGCTGCCTCTCGCAACACGGATGACCACACCCGGCCGCGCAAGCGGCGCCTTCGAAAGCCCGGGGTCCGTAACCGCCTCCGCAGCGCCGCTTGCGAAAAGGTCCGTGCCGGCGCCCCACGCCTGCAGGGCGGCCTTTCGGCTCGTAGCCGCCACGTAGGCATCGTCGAAGCCGATCGATGTCCGAAAGACCTTGAAGGGACGCTTCGCCATCCCGCCTCAACGCACGAGGAACCCATCGGCGCCCATGCGCTTTGCGAAGGCCATGAAGATCGCCACTTACAACGTGAACGGCGTCAACGCCCGCTTGCCCGTCCTGCTGCGATGGCTGGAGCTCGCGGAGCCGGACATCGTCTGCCTTCAGGAATTGAAGGCGCCTGACGACAATTTTCCGGAAGGTGCGATCAGGGATGCAGGCTACGAGGCGATCTGGCACGGGCAGAGCCGGTGGAACGGCGTCGCCATCCTGAGCCGCATCGGCGAAATCCATGAGACACGCCGCGGCCTTCCCGGCGATCCTACCGACGAGCAGAGCCGCTACATCGAAGCTGCGGTGGGCGGCGTCCTGATCTGCGGGCTTTACCTGCCGAACGGCAACCCGCGACCCGGACCCACATTCGATTTCAAGCTGCGCTGGTTCGGGCGTCTCCAGGCTCATCTCGCCGCCCTGACCGGGCTCGAGGCACCCGTCGTGTGCCTGGGCGACTTCAACGTCATGCCCACCGATCTGGATGTCCATGCGCCGGAGCGCTGGCGCGAGGACGCGCTCTTCGCGCCTGAAGTCCGGGCCGCCTATGCGCGTCTCCTCGACCAAGGCTGGATCGACGCCGTGCGCGCCCTTCACCCGCGCGAGACCGTTTACACGTTCTGGAAATACTGGCGCGGCGCCTTCGAGCGCAATGCGGGGCTCAGGATCGATCATGCCCTGCTCAATCCGCTCGCAGCGAAACGTCTGCTTGCCGCAGAGGTCGATACGCGTCCGCGGGCCTGGGAAAAGACCAGCGACCATGCGCCGCTCTGGATCGAGCTGTCGGATCGCCGCGCACCAGGAAAACGGACCGGAACATCCCGCAATCATTCCTGAACAGCTGCGGTTTGAACCTTCTGGCAGCCCTTATGGGCATTACTGAGCATACCAGCTTCGAGAAAAATCTTTATCGTTTTCAGTCCATTACTTAGGTCGCCCTTCCCCGCTTCGCCACGAACGACGCCTTGACGAAAATCACGGCAAAAGGGAACATATAGCGAACATATGAGTCGCCTTCCCTGAACCATGATCCCTCAATCCGTGCTCTCCTCCCCTCCGCCGGCCGAGCAGCTTGCCGCGCTCCGCGAACGGATCGCGCATGTCCACGCGGTGCGCGGCCCGGTGCTGCCATTCGGCCTGCCTGAGATCGATACCCGGCTTGCCGGGGGAGGCCTCGATGGATGCGCGCTTCATGAAATAGCCGGCGCCAGCGCCAGCTGGAGTGACGATGCCGCCGCCACACTATTTGCCGCAGGTCTTGCCGCGCGCTTTGCCGAGGGTCCGGGCATGACGGTGCTGTGGGCGCTCAGCCGGTTCGACCTTTATGCGCCCGGCCTCGAACAGGTGGGACTGGCCCCGAACAAGGTTCTCTACGCGCAAGGGAGAAAGGATGCCGAAGTCCTCGCGCTCGCCGAGGATGCATTGCGCGACGGGTCGCTGGCCTGCGTGATCGCCGAGGTAAAGGCGGCCGACCAGACCTCTACCCGCCGACTGCAGCTCGCGGCGACCGACGGGCGGACGCCCATGCTGCTCTACCGGCGGCATCGTACGCGCGAACGAAATCCGCTCGCCCAGCCATCGGCCGCGATGACGCGCTGGAGCGTCGGCACCGCACCTTCGTCCCCTCTGCACCATGCCGGTGTCGGACGCGGGCAGTGGACGATCGAGCTTGTCCGCCAGCGCGGCGGCAATCCCTTCTCTCTTCTCCTTGAGGCCTGCGATGAACAGGGTCGCCTCGCTCTACCTGCCGCAGTTGCCGATCGAGCGCCTGCGCGGGCTGGAGCAGCCATCCGCGCCGCGTAACGCGGCTGCGCCGGCGCCGCGCTTTTCCCCACCCATCGATGACGATCCCGGCGCGTGCTCGGTACCGCGCGGCGGCGGATGGCGACCCGGTGCGCGCTGGGCGCAAAGCGCGCTCGCGGCGACGCCGGGCCAGCCGGATATCGAAGCCCAGTCGGATATCGACGCATTGCCAGCGCATCAGCGCCCGACGATGCGTGAAATGGGTCGGCGCAGCGAAGCTGCCGATCATCCCTTTCGCGCGATGGCGCCCGGCGACGGGGCCGCATCGGTCCCGCGCTCGCTGTCACGGATAACGCACCCGCATGCCGATCCTTTCGCCAAACCCCTGGTCCTGATCGCGCGCAGCGGGCAGCGCGACGTCGTGACCGCCGCCTGCCCTGTCGCGCTTGATCTCGGCTTGCTGCCCGGCATGGCCGCCGCCCATGCACGGGCCCTGGTGACGGACCTCGATGTGCGCGATGCCGACCGGGACGCCGACACGGCGTGGCTTGAACGACTGTCGCTTCACGCCGTCCGCCATTGGACCCCGACGGCCAGCGTTTGCGATACCGACGGCCTGTGGCTCGACCTGACCGGAACCACGCATCTTTTCGGAGGCGAGGATCGCTTCTGTCGGCGGGTGCTGCACTTCCTGCGACGCCTCGGCTTTACCGCGCGCATCGCCATAGCCGGAACGCCGGGCGCCGCACATGCACTGGCCCGTTTCGGAGGCCGCGCCGTGACTATCCTGCCGGCGCGCAGCGAGGCGCAGGCGATCGCCGACCTTCCGCTGGCCGCCCTGCGCCTTTCGCCCGACGCGCTGACGACCGCGAGCCGGTTCGGTCTCGAGCGGATTGCCGACCTCTACGCCATGCCGCGCGGTCCGCTCGCCAAGCGGCTTGGACTGAAGACGGTAGAGCGGCTCGACCAGGCGCGAGGCCTCGTTGCCGAGCCGATCGTTCCGATGGTTCCATTCGAGGCACCTCGCGCCGAGCGACGGCTGCTTGAGCCGATTATCACGGCGGACGCCATCAACCAGGTCATTGGCGACCTTCTCGGCGACCTGGCCTCTGACCTTCAGGCGCGGCGGCTCGGCCTGCGCACGGCGGTGCTCACCTGCGAGCGGGTGGATGGCGTGGATCAGCGAATCGCCATCGGCACCGCGCGCGTCACCCGCGACGCCAGGCATCTGGCGCGCATGTTCGCGATGCGCGTCGAGCGGATCGACCCGGGGCTCGGCATCGAGGTGATGACGCTTGCCGCGCCGCGCGTCGAGGACCTGCAGCCGGTCGCGCTCGGGTGCGGCCTCCTGGACACCCAGCGCGCGCCAGATATCGCGCCGCTCGTCGATCAATTGTCGGGCCGGGCCGGCGAAGAGGCCCTGTTCCGGGTGAGCGCGATCGAAAGCGATGTGCCCGAGCGCGCGGTTCGCCGCACCCCGCCGCTTGCGGCGACGACTGGCTGGCCTGCCTGGCGCCGGCCGGTTCGCCTGCTGCATCGGCCTGAAATGCTCACCAACGTGGTCGCCCTGCTACCCGATCATCCTCCGCGTCGCTTCTCATGGCGCGGCACGCCATACCGGGTGTCGGCTGGGGAAGGGCCCGAGCGCATCCATGGCGAATGGTGGCGCTGCTCCCGCGAAATGTGGGCTGTGCGCGACTATTTCATGGTCGAGACTGAAGGCGGAGAGCGCTTCTGGCTATTCCGGCGCGGAGATGGCGTCGATGCACCGACCGGCGATCTCACCTGGTATCTCCATGGTGTGTTCGGTTGATGGCGACCTACGTCGAACTGCAGGTCACCAGCCACTTCTCGTTCCTGCGCGGTGCTTCGGCTCCCGAGGAACTGTTCACAGCGGCCGCCACGTTTGGCCACACCGCGCTTGGCCTTGCCGATCATAACACGGTGGCCGGGATCGTGCGCGGATGGGCCGGGCAGAAGGAGACGGGCGTACGCATGATCGCGGGCTCGCGCATCGATCTGGCCGATGGCCGCGCGATGCTGCTCTACCCCACCGATCTTCCCGCCTGGTCGCGCCTTACGCGCCTGCTTTCGCTGGGCAAGGGCCGCGGCGGCAAGGGCAAGTGCATCCTTACATGGAATGACATAGCCGAGAGTTGCGAAGGGCTGGTCGCTATCCTGCTTCCGGACATGCCGGACGCACGGACCGCGGCCTACTTCCAGGACCTGCGCGCCGTGTTCGGCGATCGCGGGTACTGCGCACTGTCGCTGCGCCGCCGACCAGGCGACCAAGGGCGACTCCACGGCCTCGATGCCCTTGCCCGCAAGGCCGGCATCCGCTGCGTCGCGACTGGCGACGTGCTTTACCATCAACCCGAACTGCGCCCGCTGCAGGACGTGATGACCGCCATCCGCGAGAAGACGACGATCGATGCCCTCGGCTTCAGGCGCGAGAGGTTCATGGACCGCAATCTCAAGTCGCCGCAAGAAATGGAGCGCCGCTTCGCCGCCTTCCCCGATGCCATCCAGGCCAGCGCCGACATCGCCGCGCAGTGCCGGTTCGATCTGGGCGAAATCCAGTACCAGTATCCCTACGAGGAGGTGATGGCCGGCCGCACCGCGCAGCAGGCACTGGCCGCCCTGACCGAGGAAGCGGCGGCGCGCATGTTTCCGCAAGGGCTGGGCGAGGCCTACCGCAAGCAGATCGACCACGAACTGCGGCTGATCGAACGGCTCGGCTATGCGCCGTATTTTCTGACGGTCCACGCGATCGTCGCCGAAAGCCGGCGGCGCGGCATCCTGTGCCAGGGACGCGGCTCGGCCGCCAACAGCTGCGTGTGCTTCGTGCTGGGCATCACCTCGATCGATCCGATCAAACACGAACTCCTGTTCGAGCGTTTCGTCTCGGGCGAGCGCAAGGAGCCGCCCGACATCGACGTCGATTTCGAGCACGAGCGGCGCGAGGAGATCATCCAGTGGATTTATGACACCTACGGCCGCCATCGCTCGGCGCTGACCGCCGTCGTCACCCGCTACCGCACGCGAGGCGCGGTCGCCGAGGTTGGCAAGGCGCTGGGGCTGCCGCGCGATCTCACCAAGATGCTCACCGGCCTCGTGTGGGGCTGGTCGATAGACGGGATCAGCAACGAACAGATCGAAAGTCTCAATCTCAACGCCGACGACCATCGCCTGCGCCTGACCCTGGAATTGTCACGCCAGCTGATCGGGACACCTCGGCATCTTTCGCAGCACCCCGGCGGCTTCGTGCTGACGCAGGAACGGCTCGACGACCTCGTTCCGATCGAGCCGGCGCGCATGGAGGATCGCCAGATCATCGAGTGGGACAAGGACGACATCGATGCGCTGAAATTCATGAAAGTCGATGTGCTGGGCCTCGGAATGCTCGGCTGCATGAACCGCGCCTTCCATTTGCTCGAGACCCACAAGGGCATCCGGGTAGGAATGGCCGACCTGCAGGATGACGACCCGGACGTCTACGCAATGATCCAGAAAGCCGACACGCTGGGCGTGTTCCAGATCGAGAGCCGCGCGCAGATGTCAATGCTGCCGCGCATCAAGCCCGACAAATTCTACGACCTCGTCATCGAGGTCGCGATCGTGCGGCCGGGCCCAATTCAGGGCGACATGGTCCATCCATACCTGCGGCGGCGCGAAGGCAAGGAGACCCCCGAGTATCCGAAGGCCGAGCTGCGCGCGGTGCTGGAAAAGACACTCGGCGTGCCGCTGTTCCAGGAGCAGGCAATGAAGGTCGCGATCGTCGGCGCCGGCTTCACGCCGGTCGAAGCCGACCAGCTGCGCCGCGCCATGGCAACTTTCAAGCTGACCGGCGGGGTCAGCCACTTCTACGACAAGCTGGTGGGCGGCATGGTCGCGCGCGGCTACCCCAAGGACTTCGCCGAGCGTACCTTCAAGCAGATCGAGGGCTTCGGATCCTACGGTTTTCCAGAAAGCCATGCGGCCTCTTTCGCCAAGATCGCCTATGCCAGCTGCTGGATGAAGCATCATCATCCCGACGTGTTCTGTGCCGCCCTGCTCAACGCCCAGCCGATGGGCTTCTATGCGCCCGCGCAGATCGTGCGCGATGCGAGGGCGCACGGCGTCGAGGTGCGTCCCGTCGCGATCAACCACAGCCACTGGGACTGTTCGCTCGAACCCGGCCGCGGCAAATACCTCGCAGTCCGACTGGGTTTTCGCCAGGTGCGCGGCCTCGCCAACGTCCATGGCGCCGCGATCGTCGCCGCACGCGGCCCCGCCCCGTTCGGAACCATCGAGGAGGTGTGGCGCCGCGCCGGGGTGCCGCGCGCGGCGATCGAGCGGCTTGCCGAGGCCGATGCCTTTTCCGGCATCGCGCAAGATCGCCGGCAGGGCGTTTGGAAGGTGAAAGGTCTAGGGGACGCGCCGCTCCCGCTCTTCGCGGCGGCCGACGAGCGCGAAGCGCGTTTCAGGCCGGAGAATGTAGAACAGGACGTGATCTTGCGGGCGATGAGCGAGGGCCGTGAAGTAGTCGAGGATTATCGCTCGCTACAGATGTCGCTTCGCGGGCACCCGCTCCAGTTCCTGCGCTCGCAGCTCGATGCCATGCGCATCGTGCGCTGCGCCGATCTCGGCGCGATCCGCGATGGCCGCAACATCGAGGTTGCCGGGGTAATCCTCGTGCGCCAGCGGCCCGGATCGGCCAAGGGCGTGCTGTTCGTGACGATCGAGGACGAGACCGGCATCGCCAACGGCATCCTGTGGCCGAACAAGTTCGAGATCTACCGCCGGCAGATCATGTCCGCCTCGATGATCGCAATGCGCGGCCGCCTGCAAAAGGAGGGCGAGATCATCCACGTGATTTGCGACCGCATCATCAACCACGACGACATGCTCCGCTCGATTGCCCACAGCGACTTCTCCGTGACGCCAGGACGCGGTGACGGCGCCAGTAACGGCGGTGGTCCCGATCCACGCGATCCATCTTGGCCTCGCGGCAGGACGCTGGGCTCGCCAGGCTACGGGCCGGGCAAGTATCCGGATGATCTCGTGCCGATCCGCAGTCACGATTTTCACTGATCGACCTTTCGCGTTTCGCCCGGGCAGATCGGGCGCGTCATTTTCCCGGCCCTTCCTGCGCACGCTTTCCCCGGCAGCACGCCGCGACTATCAGGCTGGCGATGACGTCTTTCGCTTCCTACGCCTTGTCCGAAGCTGCCCGCACTCTCGAAGGCCATCCGGACTATCGGGTGCTTCGGCGCCTGCTTCCAGTAGACCGGCTATATGCAGGGCCGCCGCACGGGAAGACGCGCATTGGTCTCGCCCTCGACGTCGAAACGACAGGTCTCGACCGGGAAACCGACAAGATCATCGAACTCGCCGTCCAGCGCTTTCGCTTCGATGAGCTCGGCCGGATTGTACAGGTCGGCACACCCCGGCTCTGGCGCGAGGATCCGCAGCAGCCACTTGATCGCAGGATCACCCGTCTCACCGGCCTGTCCGACGAGGCCCTCGCGGGTCAGGCGATCGACGAGGCGGAAGCTAACGACATTCTGGCATCTGCCGACCTCATCGTCGCACACAACGCTGCCTTCGACCGACCTTTCGTCGATCGGCGGCTACCGACAATCGCGGGGCGCGCCTGGGCCTGTTCGATGGCGGAGATCGACTGGCTGGACCTCGGCTTCGACGGGAAGGCCCTGGGATACCTGGTTTCGCAGTGCGGATGGTTCTTCGAGGGGCACCGCGCCGAGAATGACATCCTCGCGCTGATCTACCTCCTTGGCCATGCTGCACCTGATGGTGATACCATCATGGCCAAGCTTCTCGCCCATTCACAGCGGCCAAGCTTTCGCGTGAACGCGGTGGATGCCCCATTCGAAGGCAAGGATGCGCTCAAGGCACGGGGCTATCGCTGGGACCCGGCGATGCGCTTCTGGTGGAAGACCATTCCCGAGGAAGACATGGATGCCGAACGGTTGTGGCTGCTGGCGGACATCTATACCGGTCACGGCGAGCCGGCATTCCATCCCCTATCCGCTTGCGAACGATATCGATAAGGACGGCGGGCCCGAACCATCGTTGAATGGGGTTTCAAGCGTCGCCTCCTGCTCTATGGAACGCTCATGCGCAAACTGATCCTGCTCGCCCTTTCGCTCGCCCTCGCCACGCCTGCCCATGCCTGGGGGCCGATCGGGCACCGCATCACAGGTGCCATCGCCGACGAGAACCTGAGCGGCCTCGCCCGCGCGAATGTCCGGCTACTGCTCGGCACTGAAGACCTTGCCGAGGCAGCGACCTGGCCAGACGACATGAAGTCCAATCCCGACACCTTCTGGCAGAAGCAGGCCAGCCCCTGGCACTACGTCACCGTGAAGGGTGACGAGTACAAGGCAACCGATGCCCCGGCAGAGGGCGACGCGATGACGGCGCTTTCACGCTTCACCGCCACGCTGCGTGATCCCAGGGCGTCGCTGGAAGACAAGCGCCTTGCGCTGCGTTTCATCGTCCACATCATCGGCGATCTGCACCAGCCACTTCACGATGGAGCAGGCGATGATCGCGGTGGCAATGCGGTGTCGGTCACCTGGTTCGGCAAGCCGAGCAACCTGCACTCGGTCTGGGATTCGGGTCTGATCGAACAGCGTTCGCTTTCCTACTCCGAATACGCCAGCTGGCTGTCACGCTCGATCAGGCCGGAGGACGTGATTGCCTGGAACGAGCGCGATCCCGCCGTATGGATCCGTGAGAGCATCGCCCTGCGCAAGACAATCTATCCGACCGACCCGGCACTGTCCTGGGACTATGCGTACCAACACCGGACTGAGGTCGACGAACGTCTCAAGCGCGGCGGCGTGCGCATAGCGGCTTACCTGAACTGGGTGTTCGAAGCAGCACCGCCGGCGTCGAGCGCTGCGAGGCGTCGAGGCTAAGGAGCCGCCCGACCGGTTATAGCATCTCGAGAGGTCGGCGCCTGGTTGGTGCCGGGAAGTGGCGCTCGAGCAGGGCAATCGCGTCTTCGGTGAGTTCAAGGTCCATGGCAGCGCGGTTGTCGCGCATGTGCGCGAGTGACGCGGCCTTTGGTATCGCGAGGACTCCGGGACGGCGCAGCAGCCACGCCAGTGCAACTTGTGCCGCCGAAACGCCGTGCTCCGACGCGATCCAGCCCAACACCTTATGTCCCAGTAGCCGACCCTGCTCGACCGGGCTGTAGGCCATGACCGGGATTGAACGCTGGTCAAGCCACGGGATCAGATCGTACTCCGGCCCTCGGCGGGTCAGATTATAGAGAATCTGGTTGGTCATGCAGGCAAAGCCTTCGACCTTCTCAAGCTCGACCATGTCGTCGGTGTCGAGATTACTCACGCCCCAGCGCGCAATCAGCCCCGATGCGACAAGTGCCTCCATGGCCTCGACCGTCTCCGCCAACGGCACGCTACCGCGCCAATGGAGCAGGTAGAGGTCCAGATGGTCAGTACGCAGCCGCTGGCAGCTCGCTTCACAGGCCTGGCGAAGACGCGTCCGCGATGCATTCTGCGGATAAGCCTTGCTTACCAGGAACACTTCGTCGCGGCGGCCGGCGATGGCTTCGCCGACCAGACGCTCGGCTTCACCATCCGCATACATCTCGGCCGTGTCGATCAGCGTCAGGCCAAGATCAAGGCCTGCCTGCAACGCTGCGATCTCCTGCTGCCGCTTATCCGCATGCTCGCCCATCATCCACGTACCCTGACCAAGCGAGGGCACAGTCGTTCCGTCCGGAAATGTTATCATCTTCATGCACAGTCGAACGTCTGACATCTGATCAGGTTCTATCGCTAACCGCGCGTTACCTTGGCGGGTGTGCAAAGGCAGTGGAAAGCTCTGACCTTATACGACGAGCGCCCTGGTGCCTGCCATCCCGAAAACCCGGGTCGGTTGCCAGACCGGAAACGCCGGCTATTTTAAAGGTGGGAGGATAGCGATCATCTGCAACCTGTATCGCCTGACGACGCCCACCAGTGCCATAGCGAGCCTGTTCGGCGCGACCACGGGATCCGCGCCTAACGTGGCGGACGAAATCTATCCCGGATATGCCGGGCTGGTCGTCGCCGATGGAATTGTCCAGGCAATGACCTGGGGCTTTCCCCGCAAGATGAAGAGCAAGCGGACCGGCCTGCCTATCAAGCCAAGAACGGTGAACAACGCCCGCGACGACAGGCTGGCAACGCCCTTCTGGCGCGAGAGCTTCATAAACCGGCGCTGCCTGATTCCAGTCAGTGCCTGGGCCGAGGCCCAAGGTGAGGCAGGGCACATGACGCGAACCTGGTATGGAGTGCCGGGCGATATACCTTTCGCGGTCGCGGGTATCTGGCGACCAACTGAAGAGTGTGGCAACGCGTACTCGATGGTTATGGTCAATAGCTGCATGCTCATGGCCGACGTTCACGATCGAATGCCCACTATCCTGCGGCCCGAGGACTGGAACGTCTGGCTCCACTCCGATCCCGATGACGCTTTCGCCCTATGTCGGATCTGGAGCGGCCAACTGACAGTGGATATGACGCTCGAACCATGGGCAAAGCCCCGTCAAAGCAAGCCCTCCACACCAACTCTATTATGACGTCCCGCCGCCGCAACTGTATTTTCTGAATCGATCTTAAACTGCGACGCTCTCGACGATCTTTACTCCGGGCGGAAAAGGCTTCTTTCGAAGTTCTCAGGTATCATTTCCTGGGCTTTGAAGTGAGGCGGCGCGCCCTCACGTCGCGCGCCGCCATGCGACATTCAGGCGTTCAACTTGTCTTTCACAGCCTTGGCGGGCGTAAATGCCAACTTGCGGGCTGCCTTGATCGTCATCGGCTCGCCGGTTGCCGGATTGCGCCCCTCACGCTCGGAGGTGTCCTTGACCTTGAATTTGCCGAAGCCGTTGAGGGAGATTTCTTCGCCCTTTGCCGCCGCATCGGCGACTGCGAGGAAAACGGCATCGACGATCTTGCGCGCATCAGCCTTGGTGATGCCGGCGTCGGTGGCAATGGCGTCTGCGAGATCACTGTTGTTCATAAGCATTTTTCCTGTCGAAGAAGCTACGAGGGAGCGGCCCCATAGCGATAGCATTCGATCGCGTCACGTCCGCATCGACAGACGAGACTGTCGTGACGGTCAACTCCCAAGCGGGCGTCAGCCGGCATCGGGTTCAGGTAGCCTTCGGGCGAGCCATGCGCTTGGGTTTGCCTGCCCGAGCAGGCGTTTTGACTTTGGCTGCTTCACCCATCTTGTCCGCCGTAAGCTCCGTCTCGGGAGCCCCAGGGGTGCTTTCCTTGTTCGCGGCGCCGCCCTTGCCAAACAGACCAATCTTGCCGCGCCGCTTCGGGGATGCCGGTGCCGGAATATCTGCGGCTACGTTCGCCGGAGGCTCAACGGGCGCGGACGCAACAGCCGGCGTTTCCGCGTTCTGCTTCCCAGACTTGGCTACCGCTGCAGGTTCAGCGGCCTTTGTCTTTCTGCCCGGCGCACGCTTGCGGGCTGAAGCCGTCGTTGTCGGCTCGGCTGCAGGGTCCGTTGCTGTTTTCGTCTTGAGTTCAGGCGACGACAACGGCTTGGATTTGCGCTGCCGCACTTTCAGTGCCTTGGGCGTATCTGCCGACGCAGCACCGTCGGCGGGCGCCGTGGCTGCGGGATGCTCTTCCCCTACGGTCCCTGACGGTTTGATGATGGGCGAACGCTGTTTCTTGGCGGTACGTCCTATAGTCTGAGACGTATCGGCGGTTGCCGATACCGGCATAGTGTCGCTTGCTACAGCAGATGCAGGTGCCTTCGTTTCACTGACCGGTACATCTGTAACTGCTACCGGCTCATCAACCGCCGCCTGCTTCCGGCTCCCCAGACCAATCTTCTCCGCGATGGCACGCCGCTTTGCCGTGAAATCCGGAGCCACCATCGGATAGCTTGCGGGCAGGTTGTAGCGCTCCCGATATGCTTCCGGCGTCAGACCATGTGATGCCAGGTGACGCTTCAGCGTCTTGTAAGGCTTGCCATCGATCAGGCTGAGCAGATGTTCGGACGATGCCTGGCTCTTGCGGACAGAAACAGCAGGCGTGTAGGTCGGCGCCTCCTCGGTTACCGGCTCGACGGCAGCGTCATCGGTCAACGCCGCTTTCGTCGAACGAATAAGCCCCGACAGGTCCTCGGATGCGACCGTGTTGTTCGCGAGATAAGCGCTCAACAATTGCACCGTGAGAGCGGCAATGTCCGTAGTCTTTTCGGTATCAGGCATGTGCGATCGAGCTCCCAGGCAGTTCTGTGACCATCTACAAATGGCGAGACGACCTTACTGCGGCCACCATACAACCCAATGCAAGGATAAAAGCTGCGACGTCATGCCATTATCGCCGCCTTGCTCTGACCGTCACGCTTGATGCGCGAAGCTGATGCGGCATTGCAGTCGTTGCACTTGGCGTTCCGGACAGAGAGCATCATATGCCGCCCTGCCTTTCAGGCATCCTCTCCCAAAACTCTACGAGCCGGCCCTTGGGTCGGCTTTTCTTTTTGTTCGCCCCCTGACAGCCAATCACGTACTCAAATTCAGGCCGAAGGTGTCCTCCTATCGCCGACTGATAGCGGCGGCATCGAAACTGACTTCGCAGAGCGAATGAAACTGATTCAACGTTGCACTGGGGACTCGGTGACGCCCCGTTGATTATTGAGGCGACAGGGTGTGGGGTGTCTGCTGCGCGCCTATCCAAGCCGTCTAATGAGAAAACTGGCGCGCCCATGAGCGGGCAGTCCGCTTATGACCGGTCCTGGGACTTGT
>NZ_JABXWS010000136.1:0-1465 GCF_015594425.1 Novosphingobium sp. HR1a | reverse complement strand
ACGAACATGACGTAATCGCGGGAGCGCCAGCCATTGGCCAGATGCACGGGATTACTGGAAGGTTGGTTGCCCCCCGATAAGATGAAGAACGGGCTCACGATTTTGGACCGGGCCCAGCATCAGATGGAGGACAACCGTGGATCAGTATATAGGGCTCGACGTCTCTCTGAAAGACACTTCGATTTCGGTTCGACAGGATGGCAAGCGCATTTGGCGCGGCAAGTGTTCGTCCGATCCAAAGCTTTTGGCAGAAGTGATCCGCAAACGGGCCCCGAATGCAAAGCGCGTAGTGTTCGAGACAGGACCTCTTTCGGTATGGTTCTATCATGCGCTGACAGCCGAGGGGTTGCCCGCGATTTGCATAGACGCGCGCCATGCCAAGGCGGCTCTCGACATGGCTGCCAACAAGACCGATGCGAACGATGCCGATGGTTTAGCGCATTTGGCCGAGGTGGGTTTCTATCGTGAGGTCCGCGTCAAAGGCTTTGACAGCATGTTGATGAGGACACTGATCGCCGGGCGCCGTCAACTTATGAAGATGCGCGTGCAGATGTCCAACCAGATACGCGGTCTGATGAAGTCATTCGGGCTCGTCATACCCAAAGGCGCTGGCAGCGTCTTTGAACGCAACGTCGTCACATTTCTGGAAGGCGAGGTAGATTTGGCGCGTATTATCCTGCCGTTGCTTCAGGCTTGGGGTAATATTCGACTTCGCGTGGCGGAGTTGACCAAGCAGCTGGTCGCGATGGCGGGCGCAGATCAACGTTGCCGCCTGCTCACCTCGGTGCCTGGTGTGGGCACGATCACCGCCACAGCCTTTGCAGCAGCAGTGGAGGATTCGATCAACTTCAAAAACTCGCGCGCTGTGGGCGCTTGGGTCGGACTGACCCCGAAGCGATATCAATCGGGTGAGGTTGACTATGAAGGTCACATTTCCCGTCGTGGCGACGCCAAGTTGCGCACGCTATTGTACGAGGCGGCCTCGGTAATTCTGAACAGATCGTCGGAGACGAGCACGTTGCGCACCTGGGCGCTTGCGTTGAGGGAGCGGCTCGGCTTCAAACGCGCAGCAGTTGCCCTCGCGCGTAAGTTGGCGGTTATCATGCATGCGATGTTGAAGACGGGGGAGTTGTTTGATCCAAACGCTGGCGCCATCGTTCCAGCCTGACAAACAGCCCAATACCGTTACTGCACCAACCATCGTTTAACCAATAGCGCCCTTTCAGGGCGTGCCGAACCGTCCCTGCCGGGACGCGGATGGGATCATTCCGAGAAGCGGGAAGCAACTGCCCTGATGAGCAGATTGCGTCACGAACATAGGAAGATCTCACCTACGGAACCCATCCTGCGGCGATCAACTTGTATCGACCGCGTAGACGACCCTGTACCCGGCATACGCATGACAAGAATTATGAATAAACGAAGGTTGGGCGTGCTTGACAGAGGGGCGATTAGACGACCCGCT
>NZ_JABXWS010000068.1:0-39681 GCF_015594425.1 Novosphingobium sp. HR1a | reverse complement strand
GGCGCGGGATTGGTGCTTTCCTTGAGGTCAGTCCAGTGATCGGCGGTCTGGGTCTAAGTTGAGATCTGGCCAGAGTAGGCAGACGATTTCGGCTCCTTCAAACCAAGGAGTCGTACCATGAGCAATATTCTGTCTGATGCTCCCGTCACTTCGCTGCGTCAGCGCATGATCGAAGACATGAACATGCGCCGGTTCGCGCGGAAGACCCAGTTCGATTACGTGCGGCATGTCGCGAGGTTCGCCACATATCTTGGGCGTCCCCCCGATACTGCGACGGTAGAAGAACTCCGGCAGTTCCAGGTCGAACAGCGCGAGGCGGGCATAGGGATCCCGACCATGAACAGCATCGTTTCTGCGCTGCGCTTCTTTTTCACCCACACCATTGATCGCCCGGATCTGTCCCGCAAGCTCTACACGGTTAAGAACCCTCGCGCATTGCCCGTTGTCCTCAGCCGCGACGAGGTTGTGCTCTTACTCGGCGCGACCAACTGCCTGAAGCACAAGGCTGCACTGTCCGTTGCGTATGGCGCGGGCTTGCGCGCCGCCGAGGTCACGATGCTGAAGGTCCGCGATGTCGACAGCAAGCGCATGCTCCTGAGAGTGGAGCGCGGTAAAGGCGGGCGTTATCGCAATGCGCTCCTGCCTGCTGACCTTCTTGCCCTTTTGCGTGAGTGGTGGACGGTTGGCCGCAAGCAAGGCGTCATGCACGCCGATGGCTGGCTGTTCCCGGGCATGCACTATCTCAAGCCGCTCAGTACGCGACAGCTTCATAGGATCGTTGTCGATGCTGCCGAGGCTGCGGGTATCAAAAAGCGGGTCGGCCCACACACTCTACGGCACAGCTTCGCCACGCATCTGTTGGAAGACGGCGTCGATATTCGGATCATCCAGGCACTGCTCGGGCATGCTAACCTCGAGACCACCGCTTTCTACACCACGGTCGCAACCCGAACGGTGCGCGCGGTCATCAGTCCGCTGGACAAATTGACGACGCTGCTCGAGGCGCAGGTGGCTCCTCCTCCCGGCTGAGCCGGTGCGCGCCTCGATCGAGGTCGCCGATATCTTCCGTAGCGCCGGGCCCGCCTATCGGGCGGCCCACGCCGGGCATCTGAGCCTCGGCCAGCTCAAGGTCATGACGGCCATCGAGAATTGCCGCACCGCCGCGCTGGGCGGTCACGTCGAGGCCTGCGACGACTGCGGGCACTGGCGGATCGCCTACAACTCGTGCCGCAACCGGCACTGTCCCAAGTGTCAGGGCGCCGCCGCGCGCACATGGCTGGCCGCGCGTGAGGCCGATCTGTTGCCCGTGGGCTACTTCCACGTCGTGTTTACCGTGCCTGCCGAGATCGCCGGCATCGCCTGGCAGAACAAGGCGGTGGTGTATGATCTGCTGTTCCGCGCCGCCGCGGACACGATGCTGACCATCGCCGCCGATCCCAAGCACCTTGGCGCGCGGATCGGCATCACCGCTGTGCTGCACACCTGGGGATCGGCGCTGACGCACCATCCGCATGTGCACATGATCGTGCCCGGCGGCGGCATCGCGCTCGACGGCACGCGCTGGGTTTCGTCGCGCCCCGCCTTCCTGCTGCCGGTGCGCGTGCTGGGGGCATTATTCCGCCGGCTGTTCCTCACTCGCCTGTTGGCATTGTTCGATGCCGGTAAGCTGGCCTTCTTCAGCACCTTGGCTGGCCTCGCGACACGCAAGGCCTTCCTGCGGCATCTCTCGCCGATCCGGAAGAAGCGCTGGGTGGTCTATGCCAAGCCGCCCTTCACCGGGCCGCAGGCGGTGCTGGCCTACCTCTCGCGCTACACCCACCGCGTCGCCATCTCGAACCGGCGGCTCCTCGGCTTCGACGAGACCGGCGTGACGTTCCGGTACAAAGATTATCGCCGCGATGGCGCCAAACGCCAGCAGGTCATGACGCTGGCGACCGACGAGTTCATCCGCCGCTTTCTGATCCACGTCCTGCCACGCGGCTTCCACCGCATCCGGCATTACGGCCTGCTCGCCAGTTCAACGCACAAGGAGGCCATGGCGCTCGCCCGCAGGCTGCTGGGCGTTGCCGTGCCGATCGACGAGCCCGAACCCGATGAACCGCCCGATCTTCGTCTGCCATGCCCATGCTGCGGCGGGCAAATGACCATCATTGAAACCTTCACCCGCTGGTGCCAACCGCGTGCACCGCCGCAGCCAGCACCGCGGACCCGGGAGAACACGCCATGACCCGGCATGGCTTACCCTGCATGATGGCCGCGCGCACTGCGACCCGGCCCATGGGAGTAGGTGTGCCAACACCGCCTACACAGTCAAAATTGGGCTCATTGCCAGCAGGATCAGCGGCGCATCGAGAACAATGGCCATCTGACTTCCACGCTATTCCGCCCAACAAAGGCTGGGCGGCAGGCTTGCTTCAGCCAAACCAAGCCACATCAAAGCCCTTTTACCCATAGACCAGGGCAAGCCTCACCGCGGGTCGTACTTGTAAGACTTTCGTACGCCTGCCGGCGCCCGAAACCCTTCGACAAACCTGCCGTTCTCTCGTCGCTTTTCAAACGGCAGGTCTGGCCAGCAATGGACATTCGCCTTCTTCGCAAGCGAGACCGCAGGACGACGATAAGGATCGCGGACCAAATCTAACGCATATCGCATCTTCGCTTCGGCGCGGTGAGGACGATTTCGCTCAAACCACCGCCGTTTGGGTCCTCAGCCGCTACGGAGGCACGCGCCGGCACATTCCTGTTACCCGGTCAATTGGGCCTCCGGCAGCGTACGACGCGGCGGTCCGTTTTTCTAAATCCGATCTTTTGGGCTTACTCTTACCTTGGCATTGGCGCGAGACAAATCGGAGATACAACAGCCATCCCGTGCATCGGCGTGAAAGCTGCGGGTGCTTGGAATGGTCGCTAGCATGACCCTCAAAGTGCTAGTTGCTTGAACCAAGCGGTCGGCTTAAACAGCATGTGATAAAATAACTGGCCAGACGGGATTGAGAATGGGTGCGCTGCAGCATCGTCCGCGATTGCTGGGATTTCGCGAGTACCAAGGTGCATTGACGGAATCGGTTTATCCGATGCGGCTCGATCTGCCAGGGTCTGCTGACGCTTTTAAGGCCCAGTTATCGCTAGCTCGCATTGGTTCCATCGATATGGTGCGTGCTCAGGCCGGAAGCTCTTTCCATTGTATGCAGGAGCCGGCTGTCCGCAACGCGACCGAACCGCGGTTGATCCTAAAAATGCAATTAAAAGGCTCTACATCCTACCGCCACATGGATCGTGATTTGCGATGCTGTGCCGGCGATATCGCATTGTTCAGCGACGCAAATATTATCGAAGGCGAACAGCACGGTGCCGCAGACGCATTAGTGATAAAGCTGCCCGTGTCGCGAATTCGGATGGCTGCGCCTGCAATTTTGTCTGGCTTGGGACAGGTGATCACGACCGGCACACCGTCGGGCAGGTTGTTGGCTATGACTCTTCGAGAGGTTTGGTCGATAGTGGAAAAGGGGGAAAGCTACGCGCCGGACAGCCTCTTTGCTGCTGTCCTCAACCTAATCGACGCATCTATCAGCGACAATGCCATCAAGGCCCCCCCCAACGGCATCGTCAACACCGACGAACGATTCCGCCGAATCCGAGACCTTGTCGACAGCAGGTGCACGGAGCCGAACCTGATGATTGCCGAACTGGCCCGCGATCTCGCGATGTCTCGCTCATCCATGTATGAAACGGTGCAAGCGGCAGGAACGACGATAGAACGTTTGGTCAGGGAGGCACGGATCGAAAAGGCGATGGCTATCCTGTCCGATCCCACGCAATCGCATGTGGCTGTCACAACGCTGGCGTACGACCTGGGGTTCAAGCACCCTTCTCATCTCACACGGGCTTTTGCGGCGCATACCGGAGAAAGCCCGCTGGCCTACCGCCGCAAGGTCTGGGCGACACAGCCGAACCCGGGGATCAGACGGCCGCACTAGACCAGGAGCGGATTCGGACGCTGGTGCAAATCAAGCAGACCCTGGTGCAAACTCGTAGCCCGAAGTTCAGCTACTCCCGAAAAAAATCGGGAGAGATGAAGACATGTCGGAAACGCCGCGCGATATCGCGCAGGCCTATGCTGATTGCCTGGTTAGTGGTGACTTTGAGCGATTGGTAAGCCTGCATCATCCGGCGATGGTCTGCAGCCTGCTGGGTGACACCGTCGTCTCGGGTCGGTATGTGGGCCGAGACGCCTTTTTTGCGCATACCTTCGAACACGTCCTCGGTCGGCTGGAGCAGACCCACGAGCAATATCTCAAGGATGCACGCGTCGCCTGCGCCGGTGGAGATTACGCCGTACTGCTGCTGCGCGGCGGGCTACCGACCCGCATCGGCGGTCGCTACGACCAGAATTACATGCAATGCTTCCGGGTGGTGGATGGCGTGGCTGTCGAGAACCACGAGATGCTCGACAGCGTAATGCTGGAGACGCAGGTCTATGGCAAGCACCTTAGCCAGCCACGCGTCGCACCCGATGAGCTGCTGACGCCGCGGCGTCTGGCGGCAGAGCCCTTCAACGATGGAACGCCGGTGGAGCCGGTTGCCGCAGCCTTCCAGACTGCGCTGCAGTCTGGCGATCTTCCGGCGCTGCGCGAGTTGCTTTCGGACGATGTGGTCGTTCAGATTGCCGGCGCCAATCCCCATTCAGGCGTGGTTCGCACGCGCGATGCCATCGCCAGACTTCTGGATTTGGAACTGGCGGGATATCGGCCCGGCAGCTTGCAGTGGACAGCAGGTCCCCGCCTGGTCTGCCAGGACGACGAAGCCTTCTGCATGCTGGCCGAGCTTACCGCCGAACTCGCCTATGGCGGGCCTTACGCGCAGACGATCGGTCTTCTCGCCCAATGTCGGAGGGGACTGGTCAACGAGCTTTACATCTACTTCGACACTGCCGCCCAAGAACGGCAGCGCTGGGGCAATCCGCTCGATGGGAACAACTGCGAACGCGCGGTTCCCCCGCTCTCGATCGAGCCAGCGCCACTCAACGATATAATCGGCAAAACGGGAGGACAATCATGAAAAAGATTTCGAAATTGAATGCGCTTATGGGCGGAAGCGCGATGATCGCGTTGTTCGTCACGGCATCGCCGGTGAAGGCGCAGATGGCGGTGCCGGAAGGCGCAGCGGCTGTCCAGGACGAGCCTACCGGCGGCATCCAGGAAATCGTGGTCACGTCGCGAAAGCGCGCCGAACGGCTTCAGGATATTCCCGTGGCAGTGACGGCGATTTCGTCGCAGCAACTCGAGAGGCTCGATCTATCGACGCTGGAGAAGGTGGCATCGACGACCCCGAACTTTTCGATCACACGCGCATCGAACGGATCGGGTGCGCAGCTTTCGCTTCGTGGCATCGGTTCGAGTTTCACCAGCATCGGGATTGAGCAGTCGGTGGCGACCGTGGTGGACGGCGTGTATTACGGCCAGGGCAGGATCATCAACGAAGGGCTGTTCGACCTCGATCGCATCGAAATCCTGAAAGGTCCGCAATCGCTGTTCTTCGGCAAGAACAGCACGGCCGGCGTCGTCTCGATCACGACCGCAGACCCGACGTCCAAACCCGAGTTCATCGCCCGGGTCGGCTACGAGTTCAAAGCCAACGAAACCTACGGCGAGTTCATCGGCTCGGGACCGCTGAACGACACGCTGGGCATTCGTGTGGCGCTGCGCGGATCGCGCATGACGAATGGCTATGTTTCCAACCAGAGCGGGCCGATAACGTACTCTGCCTTTGACGTGGCGACGGGTGCAACCAACACGTACACCGCCGCAGCCGGAAACGATGGTCCGCAAAACCGCTCGTTCCTGGGACGCGTCACTCTGAAATGGGAACCCACGAGCGACTTCACTGCTACCGTGAAGGCCTCGATCAACCGCGATAACGCCGGCAACCCCGCTTGGAATTATGTGAACTACACCTGCGGGTCTGAAGGCATCGCCATCCCGGGAAGTCCGTGTGGCAAGAAATTCGCGAACTCGATGAACCGTATCCCGGCGGAAATCGCCGCCACGATGCCGTTCGCTACGGACGACGGCAAATTGCGCAATCGCTACCGTTCGAACACGGTGACCGCGACGCTCAATTATGATGCCGGCCCGGTCATGCTGACCTCGGTCACGAACTACAACGACAACCGCAACCTGTTCAATCTCGATGCGGACTACGTATCTAGTGAGGCCAGCAATGTCTGGGCCAACGAGGTCGACGCGTTCAAGGCATTCTCGACCGAGCAGCGTGCCCTGACCCAGTTCGGCGGGATGTTCGAACTCATGGGCGGGGTATATTACCAGCATACCAAGCTGCGCGCCCGCCAGTTTACGATCCTGGGCGGCGTGGAGGATTCGACGGCAGACCCGTCTCTTTCCCATCTCGGATTCACCAAGGATTCGGGTACGACAGACGAGACGCTCGCCGCCTACGGGCAGGCGATCCTGAAACTGGGACCGCAGGTCGAATTGACCGGTGGCGTGCGCTATACGCATGAAACCAAGGACAGCTACTTCGTTCAGCCTTACGTCAATGCGGCGCTGCAGGGCGTGTTCCTCGAAGATCAGCGGTTCGGTACCAATCAGACGTTCAACAACTGGTCGCCGGAAGTCACGGCAACGTGGAAGCCCACGCCCGATCTGACAGCCTACCTGGCTTACAAGACCGGCTACAAATCGGGCGGTTTCTCCAACACCGCCATCCAGAGCGCCTTCGGTTCGCAATCCGACTTCGCGTTCGCGCCGGAGAAAGTGCGTGGCGTCGAAGGCGGCATAAAGGGAATGCTTGCCGGTCGTCAGATCCGCTATTCGCTGGGTGCCTATTACTACAAGTTCAGCGATCTGCAGGTCGATTTCTTTAACTCGACGACGGTTTCCTTTGTGACCACGAACGCGGGATCGGCGAAGGTAAAGGGCGTCGAGTTCGAGGTCGAGTATGCGCCCGGCGCAGTGCCGGGTTTGGATTTCCGGCTTTCGGCGAATTATAACAGCGCGCGCTACGCGAACTACCTCGCACCCTGTTTTGCAGGGCAGTCGATCGCCGAGGGATGCGCGATGACGGTCAACGGCGTTCCCTATCAGTCGCTCGACGGCAAACCCACCGCAAACGCGCCGCAATGGACCGGCGCGCTCACCACCAGCTATGAAACGGCGATCGGTGGCGGCTTGGCGGCAGCATTCAGCATGGGCGCCCGGTACAGCGATTCTTACCTGGCATCGCCGTTCAACAACACTCTGGCCAGGCAGGGAAGCTATGTGAGCCTGGACGGAAGCATTCGTCTCAAGACGGAAGACGATCGTTACGAACTGGCGTTGATCGGCAAGAACCTGACCAACCATTTCATCATCAACGGAACGCTAGACGTGGTTGGTACGGGTAGTGGGACCGGCACCAGCAATGCCGTCCGGGCCGACCAGGCCGGCCTGATCGGGCTTCCGCGAACGGTTCAGCTTCAGGCCACCATGAGGTTCTGATCCCGGTGAAGGGAAACGGCGACGATGCCGCCTTGAAAACAGCGGCACCATCGCATTCAAGCATTCGAGGAAAAGCATGATTCTGAAGGATAGATCCGCAATCGTGACCGGCGCCGCATCGGCGAAGGGCATCGGCTTTGCCACTGCGAAGGCATTGTGCGAGGTCGGTGCGGCGGTCACGCTCACCGATATCGACGAGCAACGGATCGGCGATCGAGTGCGCGAGCTTGAGGCTCTGGGCTACAAGGCCAGAAGCGCCGTTCATGACGTTCGTTCGGAAGAGAGCTGGCGAGAGGTCCTGCACAGCAGTGCGGAGGCCTACGGTCCGCTGGAAATCCTCGTGAACAATGCAGGGATCGCGATCCTCGAACGTATCGAGGTCCTGACCCTAGACGCCTTCTCCGCACTGATGGAGGTCAATCTGCAGGGAACGTTCCTGGGATGCAAACTCGCGGTCGAAGCCATGCGGGCGAGCGGTACCGCGGGAAGCATCGTCAACGTGTCGTCGGTGGCAGGCCTCGTGGGCGTCGTCGGCACGACAGGGTATGGCGCCACGAAGGGCGGCATCAGGCTTTTGACCAAGTCGATCGCGGTGGAGGCAGGCTCCGACGGCATTCGCTGCAATTCGGTACATCCGGGCGCGATCCTGACGGAGATTCAGGACAAGGCCCAGGCGGACAACCCGGACGCCTACGCCGGCATCGCAGCGTCCATTCCTCTGGGTCGCCTAGCGCAGCCCAGTGAAGTCGCTGGCGCCATTCTGTTTCTGTGCTCGGACCTGTCGAGCTACATCACAGGATCGGAACTGGTCGTCGATGGAGGTCTAACCGCGGCGTAAACGAAAACTGCCCCGTAGTTTGCAACAGCGTAAGGTGCCGTGGACGGCAGAATCGGCCACGCCTCCAATACCATGCTGAAAAGCACACGTGAGGGGCGCCTCGATTTTGGACGTTCCCCCGCCACAGTCGAGTGCCCAATTCCATCCCTTCGTCCATCGCCTTAACGTGGTAGAGTCGGGAGGTGACGCGGTGACGTGCGGCGCGCCTGTGGGGCTTGCCAGACGCTCCGTTTTCACCCCCCGCTCGGCGAACCGGGCGTGCAGATTTCCCGCACCCGGCTCTCGAACAAGGCATCACGCCTTCGCCCACGGCGAGCTGCGCCCCAGCTTAGTCAAGCGTACGAGGCCAACGGTCTCGTAGAGGTACTCGTCTGGATACACCCGAGCCCTGCGTCGCTTGCCTCGATGTTTGATACGCAGCCACCGACGCACCCGCATCAACGTGTAGCTATCGACGGCCCGGTACGCCTTGCTGGTTGTGCCGACCGAAAAGTAGTTGGCCCAACCGCGCAGCGCCCGGTTTATCTTCGCTATCAGTACCGCGGAATCCTGCCATGTAGATGTCATCTCAGTCAGCGCGTGGATTCTATCCACGGTGCGCTTGATGCTCTTCTTCGACGGTCGGTAGCCCATGCGGGCCCTTCCCGTCGTCGGAGAGTACATCCGACCAAACGTGTATCCCAGAAAGTCGAACGTCTCGTCCGGCACCTTGCAGATGCGGGTCTTTTCCTCGTTCACCGTCAGCTTCAGCTTGCCCATCAGCCTGCGCATATGGTCGAGCGCGGCTTCCGCGTTGCCCTTCTGGCACAGGATGACGAGGTCATCGGCATAAGTGACGAGCCGAGCGCCGAGGCGTTGCCCAAGCCCGAGCTTCCGCCATCCCAACACGAACCGGCGCATGTAAAGATTTGCCAGCAATGGTGAGATGGGTGAGCCTTGCGGGATGCCGCGTCGCTGATCCTTGGCTACCGTCGTTCGTGTCTTCCGGCCTTTGTCGTCGGTTTCCTCGACAGCACAATCCAGCCACAGCCTGATCAGGTGCAGCACCCGCGGATCGACGATCCGGCGGGCTACGGACTTCATCAGTTCGGGATGGGGAATGCTGCCGAAATAGTCGGCGAGGTCGGCGTCCACGACATCGGGACGGCCATGGAACAGCTGGTCCTCCACCTCGATCACGGCCTGCTGGGCGTTACGCCCAGCGCGATAGGCATAGATCTCTGGCGGAAGGTCGGCTTCGAAGATCGGCTCCAGCACCAGCATCGCTGCTGTCATGCAGACCCGATCCCGCACGGTGGAAATGCCCAGCGGCCTGAGTTTGCCGTTGGCTTTCGGTATATGGACCCGTCTGATCGGTTCCGGTCGATACGTCTCCTCTCTGATGGCAAGCGTCAGTTCCGCCAGCCACCGCTCGACGCCGTACGCCTCGATATCCGCGAAGTCCTGACCGTCTATCCCCGGTGCACCCTTGTTGGAGCGGCACTGGGCATAGGCATGAGCCAGAATGTCCTCGCGGCTGATCTTGTCATACAGCGCGTAGAAGCGATAGCCGGCTTCCGCCTTCGCTTTCGCGTGCAACGCCGTCTGCAGTTTCTGGACGCTTTTCGGAGTTGATAGGTTTCCCAATCTCGCGGTCCCTCACTACTTGGTGCGTTCGCCTTGAACTGAGGCTCCTTCCCTCCACCGGCATTACCCGGTTTCCTCGGTACTACGGGCCTCTCCGCCACCCCACCGCGCCCGTCCCATCCCTCGCGGGCGTCCGGTTGCTCGTCCCCGAGCACGTGATGGGGCTTCCCGTGTTGCGTGCGCTTTCCTTGTGTACATGCTGCCGCCACTACCCCGGTGCGGCGGATGGGTTCAGCGTCGCTCAAACTCCCCCATCCGTATCAGCCTTCCCCAGAAGTCCGGCTGGGTCGGCCCGCACATCGGCATTTTCGAGGTTTGCTCAGCGTTTACTCACGTTGCGGCCTGCACACTCGCACGGTCACCTATGTGACCGTTATCCGGGGGCTTCAGACATTTCGTCACCTCCATGCCTGCCCCGGTTGCTTCCGGCTGGAGCATTTTGCCGGGTGGGATTCTCACCCACTGGAAAGCGCCGCCTTGGCACGGCGCACGGACAATCCTGCCATTCCGAACCATGGCCGTAATAGGCTGATTTCGCCAAAACCGGCCGTTCGACGAGCCATTTGATAACCATAGCAAACGGGAAGGTACGAGGTGTGAACACTGCCATGCCACCCACGGGTTGCTTGCGAACTAGTATCCGCCGATTGCTTTTCTGCGGTGTCAGGACATCGCCGTTGATATGGAGAGCTTCGTCAGCAAACCACGCACGAAACGAGTAGGCATAGGTCAGCTCGGACTTGGGTTCGCCTGGAAGTTTACCGCGACCGGCAGTCAGCAGATGGGAGGCTATCCCGCAGTTCCATCATGAGTTCGTTTCAGCGGTGCAGGATCGCGCAGCGCGCTTGCGGGGCGAACGCCCCCGGGAACCAAGCGACTGATGGACCGCGCCTATTGCCTGTTCGATATCAACACTGCAAAGATCAGGGACACGCCCCTTGCATAGTCCATTCGCCGGATCGACGACGTGCAGAGACCGGTTGGACGAAACGCATTCGCCAGCAATGAAGCCTGTTTCGCGTATCAGCCTTGGTTTCAAAGATGGTCATTTCTTATGCCACCGCTCGAATGCCCACAACGGATCAGGCCCCCTGAGTCGCACGCCCTTACTGATTGACTCTCAAACTAGCGACCATTATTGCGTGAATATGGTCGCAAATGATGCTGCCGTAATGGCGCACGATCCGGGGACGAAAAGTGGGGACTTCATGACAATGCACTCTGCCGGCAGTCCAATCACGGCAACCGTCCCGACACCGGCGCAAAGGTATCGCGCAACCGCAGCGGCCACTGTGGGTAACGCCCTGCAGTTCTACGATTTCTTCCTATACGCAACCGCAGCCGCGCTGGTCTTCGACAGCCAGTTTTTCCCGTCCAGCAACCCGATCGTCGGCACCATGGGCGCGTTCGCGGGCTATGCCGTCGGCTTCGTTTCGCGTCCGCTCGGCGGCGTCGTGTTCGGCCACATCGGTGACCGGTTCGGCCGCAAGGTCACGCTGACCTGGACACTTGGTCTGATGGGCTTGGCGACGTTCGCTATCGGCCTGCTGCCGACGTACAGTCAGGTTGGCATGCTGGCTCCGGCGCTACTGATCCTGCTGCGCCTGATCCAGGGTTTCGCGACCGGCGGCGAATGGGGCGGCGGTATGTTGATGGCCACCGAAAACGCCCCGCATGGCCGGCGCGGCCTCTACGGTGCCTGGAGCCAGGCGGGTGCGGGGATCGGCTTCATCCTGTCTTCCAGTGCCTTCTTCGCAGCGCGACAACTGGGTGGCACGGCCTTCCTCGACTGGGGTTGGCGCATTCCCTTCCTTGCCAGCCTCATCGTCGTCGCGGCCGGGTTCGTGATCCGCATGCGCGTGGGCGAAAGCGCCGAGTTTCTGGAGGCCGAGCGCACCGATCCCCACGCCGCACCGATCCGCGACGTTCTTCGGACCCAGCGCTTCCCGTTGTTCTGCGCCGCCGGTGTGCTCCTTGCCGAGATGAGCGGCCCGCTGCTGACCACCACCTTCGCGCTCGCCTATGGCACCATTGTCGGCGCAAGCAGCGATCTGCTGCTTGCAGGCGTCACCATCTCGATGGTCGTCGATACGGTGATGATGCTGTTCTTCGGGCATCTCTCCGACCGCTTCGGCCGCACCAAGGTCTACGGGTTCGGCATCGTCGCGATCGCGCTGGCGATGCAGCCGTTCTTCCTGCTCCTCAAAAGCCCGAGCGACGTCATGGTAATCGGCGCTTTCGTGGTGATCAACGGAATCTGCCACGCTGCGATGATCGGCACCCAGCCCGCCCTACTGACCGAGCTGTTCCCAGCGTCCCTGAGGTCGTCGGGGCTGGCGCTGGCGCAGTCGATCGCGGCGGTGCTGGTCGGCTTCGTGCCGCTGGTCGCCACCAGCCTCTATTATGCGACCGGCTCCGTCACTTCGGTGACCGCACTGATGGTCGTGCTCAGCCTGATTTCCTTCGTGTCGCTCCATGCCGCGCGGCGCGTGACCGGGGAATGACCAAGCGGTCTTTCTCCAGCAATCCTTCCATTCGAGTTCGGGGTACGAGATGACGAAACGCAGCACGTCGATGGTTTCCGCAATGGCGATGGCGCTTGTCATCGCGGCACCGGCGGTGGCCAAAGCGCCTTCCTCCGCCACTTCGGCCGCCGAAAACCCTGGCGCGGAAACCGAGGCCGCGCGTGACGCGCGCCTTGCGGCTCTGCTCGGCCGCATGACGCTGGCGGAGAAGATCGATCTCATCCGCGGCGTGGAAGAACCGGCCACGACCAACATCGGCGAAGCCGGCTACCTGCCGGGCGTACCGCGTCTGGGCATCCGTCCGATCCGGCTGGCCGACGGCCCTCCCGGCGTTCTCGTAAGCGAACCCTCGGTTGCCGAAGTGGCGACGATGGGCCTTGCCGCCACTTTCGATCCTGAACTGTCGCGCCAGAACGGTGTGGTCATCGCCGACGAGGCACGGCGCTTGGGTGTCGATGTGGTGCTCCAGCCGTTCATCAACATGCTGCGCGACGTCAAATTCGTGCGCAGCTACAACACCTTCGGCGAAGATCCGCTGCTGACAGGCACGATGGGCGTTGCCCAGATCGAAGGCATCCAGTCTCGCGGGGTTCTCGCCCAAGCCAAGCACTTCGTCGCCTATGACAGCGACAGCGTGGACATCCACGTCGCGCCGCAGCCGCTGCATGAACTCTATGTCGCGCCGTTCCGCGATGCCGTGGATGCAGGCGTCTCCTCGATCATGTGCTCGTACAACCGGCTGAACGGCGACTGGGCCTGCGGCAACCACGATGCGCTGACCGACATCCTGCGCGGCGAGCTGAACTTCAAGGGCTTCGTCACGTCCGACTGGGGTGCGGTGCACGGGAACCTTCAGGTACCGGCAGGCATGGACATGGAAATGCCGGGCACCCTGCCGGACTCCAATCCCTTCGCCGGCATTCTCCCCGCCTATTCCGACATCACGCCAGCCCCGCACAGGATCCCGCGCCCGGACTTCGACATGTTCACCCGCGTGTTCATCAGCGGGATGCCGGAAGAACCGCCGGTGTCTGCCCCCGATTGGGAAAAGACCTTCCCCGTCAACACCGGCTTCAAGAACCTTTCCGAGGCGATGGCCGAAGGCAAGGTGACGATGGCGGACATCGATCTTGCCGCATCACGGGTGCTGCGTGAACTCGATCGCTTCGGCCGCGTCGCTGGCGGTCCCGCCGTCACCGCCGCGCCCGTCATCGGCTTCGAGCAGATGGATGCGATCAACCAGCAGACCGCCGAGAAGGCCGCCGTCCTGCTCAAGAACGAGGGCGGCGTGCTGCCGCTGAGCAAGGACGATCTGGCGAACCTTGCGATGGTCGGCCCCGGCGCGGCGCAGCTCGTTGCCGTCGGCAAAGCAGGCGAACGTTCGCTCGGCATGCCCTGGCGCCAGACCTCGCCGTTCGATGCGGTGCGTCAGGCCTCGGGCGGCGAAGGCGTGGTTCTGGCCGTGGCCAACGACATGACCGGCAGGCCGGTTCCGGCCGCGCTCCTTTCGAACGACGGCAAGCCGGGCATGGTCCACACCGGCGGCACCGACGCGGAAGCGCGCATCGCCCAGCTCGACTATACCGTTGCCAGCGGCAAGCCGCTCAAGCCCGGTGGCAATCACGTGTGGCAGGGCAAGCTGAAGATCGACACCGCAGGCAGCTACTGGCTGGGTATACAGATCTCGGGCGCACGTGGCATCCTTTTCATCGACGGCAAGCGCCTTGGTGGATCGACTTCGTATCCCGGCGCGCTCCACGGCGACACCGTTCAAATCAACCAGGACAGCCTGCTGCCCACCAATGACGGGCTCGGCAACATCCGCGTCCTGTCCGATCTGAAGCCGGGCCTGCACGACATCCGCGTCGAACTGGAGTCCGATGGCTCCGGCAAGGCCGAGCAGGTGCGCCTGGCATGGTCCACCCCGCAGGACCGTCAGGCCGAACTGGCCAAGGCGGTTGAGGCTGCACGCAAGGCGAAGAAGGCCGTGGTCTTCGCATGGAGCCGCAACGCCCCGGTGTTCCACCTGCCCGGCGATCAGGACGCCCTGATCGAGGCCGTGGCTGCCGCCAATCCGAACACCGTGGTCGTGCTCAACACCAGCATGCCGGTCGCGATGCCCTGGGTCGACAAGGTCAAGGCCGTCCTGCAGATGTGGTGGACAGGCGATCGCGGCGGTGAAGCGACCGCTGACCTGCTGCTCGGCAAGGTTTCGCCCGGAGGCAAGCTGCCCTTCACCTGGGCTGCGAAGCTGGAGGACTATCCCGCCACCGACCCCGCACATCCGGAGCGCAGCGCGGCCGGCGTCAACGGCAAGACGACCTATTCGGAAGGGATAGACATCGGCTATCGCTGGTTCGACCGGCAGGGCATCAAGCCGCTGTTCCCGTTCGGCCATGGCCTGAGCTATTCCCGCTTCGCCTATTCCGGGCTTGCCACCAAGGCGGCGAAGGATGGCGGCGTCGATGTGCGCTTCACCCTGCGCAACACCG
The DNA here is from genome assembly GCF_015594425.1 of Novosphingobium sp. HR1a. Classification (NCBI taxonomy): domain Bacteria; kingdom Pseudomonadati; phylum Pseudomonadota; class Alphaproteobacteria; order Sphingomonadales; family Sphingomonadaceae; genus Novosphingobium; species Novosphingobium sp. HR1a. Next base: position 24,704 of record NZ_JABXWS010000068.1, on the reverse strand, counting down.
GCAGCGTCGAGGCGGACGAAGTGGCGCAGGTCTACCTCGGCGCTCCGACGCAGCCGATTGCGGGGGCCGACTTCGCGGTGAAGGCGCTCGCCGGCTTCCAGCGCGTGACGCTCAAGGCGGGCGAAAGCCGCAATCTGTCGATCCACTTGCCGCGCCATCGGTTCGAATACTGGTCGGCCGCGAAAAACGGCTGGGAACTGGCCCCCGGCGTGCGTCCGGTCATGGTCGGAACCTCCGCGGGCGAACTGCCGCTTGAAGGAAAGACCCCGGCTCCCCGTTGAAGGAGCCGCATCCAGTCAGGTGCAACATGAAAGAAAGGTCGCACTTCCTGAGGAAGTGCGACCTTTCCTGTATCGATACCGAACGGGCACGCGGCAACGCCGCTGTTCTCCCGAGAGCTTCGCCTTATTCGATGGCAAGCCGGTTGAGGTTCTCGACCACACGCTGGAGCGTGCGGATCAGGACGCCAATATCCTTGTCGGGGATACCCTCCAGTCCGCGTGCCACCTGACGCGCGACGATCGGGGTGAGCGTGCCCATGACTTCCAGACCCGCCTCGGTCATCGTGACTTCGGTGATGCGGTTGTCGTCCGGGCAAGGGCGCGTTTCCACCAGCCCGCGCTCCGACATGCGCTCGATCGCGCGGCTGACGGTCGGCCGCTTGAGCAGCGCAAGTTCGGCGATCCGGCTGATGCTGAGCGTGCCTGCTTCGCGAAGCACGGTCATGATGCGATAGATCGAACGATCCACGCCGTGCTTCAGAAGCACGATCTCCATGTCCTCGTGATACTTGTAGTCGGCATGCGCCATAAGATAGAACGGCGCACTGGCCAGCTTGAAGCCGGCCTGCGTGGGGTCACCTGCCTTGGTGTACTTCATTAGGCTTCTCTTCCCTTGCCCATGCCCGACCTGTCGAGCTGCCGCTATGACGCTCGTAAACTAAGAAATCCAGTCAGATCACGATAATCTGAACGCAATTTCATCCCGTCTCAGACGAGGAAACCTTCCCCGAGCGGATCATGCGGATCGCGCCAGAAGGTCGCCCGACCAGTCATCCACGCGCTGCCCTCGACTTGGGGGATAAATCCGGCGACAGCGGTTTCCCTTGCCGCATCAACCAGTTCGCCTTGGTAAAGCGTCCCGACCAGGCCCTGGTTCACAAAGGCTTCCCCCACGGCAAGTTCGCCCTTGGCGGCAAGCGTCGCCATGCGCGCGCAGGTGGCGGTGCCGCAGGGCGAGCGGTCAAACGATCCTGCGCTTGAGATCGGCACGTTGCGCGCCTGCGCATCCTCGGTGTCGGGTGCACTGGTCCACACGATGTTGCCGACCTGCGGCACCACGCCTGTGACCGGATCTACCAGCGAAAGCTGAGCGGCCAGAGCTTCGCGCACCGGCACCGCGGCGCCGACCAGCGCGTCGATGTTCTCAGGAGCGATGCTTAGCCCGGCATTTTCGACGGGAACGTAGGCGTACCACTGCCCCCCGTTGGCGATCTCGGCCGTGCAGAGCGAGCCATCGGCCAGGCGAAGTTCCTGCGAGCCGAGATAATAGGCCAGCGGCGTGCGGAAGGCGACCGCAACGCACCTTCCCGCTTCGAACCGGGCCGTCAGTTCCAGCACACCCATGGGAGCATGCAACGTCAGTGTCTGTGCCCCGGTCAGGTCCGCAGGTTCTGGTGTCAGATAGCCCGCCTCGAACAGGGTGGTCACCGCGCCGATCGTGGCGTGGCCGCACATGTCGGGATAGCCGTTGGCATCCATATAGACGACCCCGAAGGGCTCACCGGCGTTCGCAGGTTCTATCAGCGCCACGCCAAACATGGAGCGATGTCCGCGCGGTTCGAAAACCGCCAGGCGGCGGACCCAGTCCCGCGATTGCGCCAGAATTTCACGTGCCGCGATCGGATCCGTGCCCGGCGCGATCCCGCTTCCTTCCACCACGACCCGGGTGGGTTGCCCGCAGGTGTGCGAATCGATGACCGAGATCGTCTGGTCGAAAACGACGGGTTCGTCGAAGCGGCGGATCATCGAGAACTGCTCCTGATTGGCGGCACGACAGCGGCCGCTCGGCATTGGCCTCCTGCCATAATGAGTTCATAATTGCGTTCAAGTGGTCATTTTATCCTTGCGCGGAAAAGTGGATCGCTTATGTCTGCAGTGTGTCCAGCCGGGGCCGTCGCGAATCATTCGGCACAAGCCGAACGATCCGCATCTTCCTCTGCCTGCACGCATATTTAAGTTCATTTTCACGCGATATCGGTCTTTAATTCAATATCCGATGCGTTCAGGGAGAGGCTCTGACTTGCTACGGACTGCCGCAAAGGCAGCCGGGAAGGCTCATCTTCGCAGGACGAATACGAGAATTGAGGGCAATAACAGTCAAAGGAGTTTCGAGATGAGCCGCAAGACTGCGCTGCTGGCAACTGCGTTGCTATGCTGCACCAGCCTGGTTCCCACCGTTTCCGCGTGGGCTCAGGATACCGCACAGGCCGCCGGCACCGACGCCGCGCCGGGCGATGCCATTATCGTCACAGGCAGCCGCTCCACCGCCCGCAAGGCAACCGAGAGCGTCAGCCCGATCGACGTCTTCACACCCGCTGCGCTGGAAAGCTCCGGCAACAACGGGCTCGCTTCCTCGCTGACGCAGATTTCGCCGGCCATCAGCCAGCAGCAGTTCGGCCAGGACCTCGGCGCGCTCGTCTCCTCGATCCGCATCCACGGCCTCAGCCCCGACCAGACGCTGGTCCTCGTCAACGGCAAGCGCCGGCACAACAGCGGCTATCTTTATGCCTCGCCGGGTCCGATCCAGGGTTCCGCGCCGGCCGACCTCGACCTTATCCCGATGTCGGCGATCGACCACATCGAACTGCTGCGTGACGGCGCCTCCGCCCAGTACGGCTCGGACGCCATCGCCGGTGTGATCAACATCATCCTCAAGGATGACACGAGCGGCGGCAGCGTCGAAGCCATGAGCGGCATCTACCAGCACGGCGATGGCTTCACCGCGGGCGGCAGCGCCAATGCGGGCATGCCCCTGCTGAACGGCGGCCACCTCAACCTCAGCGCCGACCTCCATTACAACGACTATACCAACCGTTCCGGCCCGGATAACCGCTTCGGCAATGCCCATGTCGACAAGGCGTTCGGCGCGCCGCAGATCTCGCGTCAGTCGTTCGGCTACGATGCGGCCGTGCCGCTGGGCACCGCCGAGATCTACTCATTCGGCACTTATGCGCACCGTATTGCCAAGTCGTTCGGCTTCTATCGCACGCTGGGTGGCGTGGGGTACTCGCCCAACAGCAAGATCGACGAGAACGACTACAGCATCACCGGCGGTATTCGCGGCGATGGCCTCGCCGGGTTCCACTGGGATCTCAGCTCGACGTACGGCCGCGATCATATCGCCGCGAGCATGACGGACTCGGGCAACGCTTCGATCTACGCGGAGACCGGTTCGACCCCCACGTCCTTCTATCTTGGCACCTATGTCTCCGCCGAGTGGACCAATAACCTCGACCTTACGCGCCAGTTCGACGTGGGCCTTGCCCAGCCGGTCAGCCTGGCGCTGGGTGGTGAATTCCGCCGCTCGTACTACACGCTGGGCGCAGGCGATCCGAACTCGTACTACGGCAGCGGTGCCTCGGCCTCGCCCGGCCTGCCGCCGACGAGCGCGGGTTCGCACGACCGTGATGTCTGGGCCGGCTATGGCGAAGTGGACGCACACCTCACGGATGCTTGGGAAGTCGATCTGGCGGGCCGCGTGGAGCATTACTCCGACGTCGGCACCAACGGGTCGTACAAGATCTCGACCCGTTACGAGATCAGCCCGGCGCTCGCGCTGCGCGGCACCTACAACACCGCGTTCCGCGTGCCGACGCTGGCCCAGCAGTACTTCTCGAACCTCGGCGTCTCGCCTTCGGCGGCCTCGGGCCAGCTCGCGGTGGAATCCGAAGCCGCGCGCCTGCTCGGCGCCAAGTCGCTCAAGCCCGAGAAGTCGAAGAACGTGAACCTGGGCCTGGTGATCACACCCGCCCCGAACCTCTCGATAACGTTCGACGCCTATCAGATCAAGATCAAGAACCGTATCGCGGCCGGCGGCACTTACCAGGGTGAGCAGGCGCTTGAGGCTCTTGCAGTCGGTGGCTACCAGATCCCCGACACAGTCGATCCCTCGGCCGTGTCGGCGACATACTTCGCGAACGTTGCAGACACCCGCACCCGCGGCGTCGACTTCACCGTGAACTGGACACAGTACATCGGCGATTCCAGCACGATCGACTGGAGCCTCGCCGGCGAGATCAACCGCAACAAGGTCACCAACGTCCAGAACGACGCCAATGGCCAGACCCTGCTCAACACGATGCAGCGCGGTTGGCTCGAACATTCGCAGCCCGCCGACAAGGTCACCTTCAGCGCACGCTGGAAGCGCGGCCCGTTCGAGCTGTATGCGCAGGAAGTGCGTTATGGTCCTCTGCAGGACTACATGTATTTCGTGACGGGCCCGAATGCCTGGTCCGGTTCGGTGTTCAATCCGTTCAAGCAGAAGACGCGCTACATCACCAGCATCAACGCCAGCTACAAGCTGACCGAGAAGCTGAAGCTGACCGTGGGCGCCGACAATGTCTTCAACAGCCACCCCAGCCGGACGCCGAGCGACAGCAATCTCTATGGTGTCACCGTCTACGACTACAACAACCCGCAGTTCGGGATCAACGGCGGCTTCGTCTACGGCAAGCTGACGGCCACGTTCTGACCTGACGGACTGCGAAGGACGTTCGGTGCGGATGCCAACCTCTCCTCCTTTCCGGCCCCGGCGCGAGAGCGCCGTGACCCCAATCAGGGGCCGGAAAGAGGCATCGGCACCGAACGTCCGACATTTTCAAACACAAGGAAGCTGCACAAGTGACACGTATCATCAGGATCGCCGAGCAACGCTCCGGCCTCGACGTCCGCGTCGAGCTGCTCGACGCCCTTGCCCCCCGCGGTGCGGAGGCACTTTGGTCGCTCGCAGGCGCCGAAGGTACGCATTTTGCGCAGCATGCCATGTGGACCGGCCCGGAAATCTCCTGCCCGATCCTGGGCGATCGTTTTCCCGATGCGGCCACCTTTGACGCTATCCCGCTCGAAAACGCGACCAGCTTTCCCGCCGCCGGAGAGATCGTGACCGTCTATGCGCCCAAGGGCACCTGGGCAGGACAACCGCCTGCGGACTTCTTCGATGTCGGCCTGTTCTACGGTGAAGGGGCCAGGCTGCTGATGCCCATGGGCTGGATCATGGGCTCCGTATCCGGCCGCGTGGTGGCCGAGGACATGGCAGCCTATCGTACCGGCTGTGCAGCCATCCGCCGCGGCGGGGCATGCGAGCTGGAATTCTCGCGGGCCTGACCATGACCACTCAGATCAAGCAGCCGGGGCTCTCGCTCTGGTCGACCACGGCTGCCCCCTTTCCTGCTGAGAACTCGCTCGCCGGAGCGGCCCGCAGTCGCGTCGCCATCGTTGGCGGCGGCCTTGTCGGGATGTCGACGGCGCTGCATCTGGCCGAGGCAGGCGTAGACGTCATCGTCCTTGACGCGGGCCAGGAGAACGGCCGCAACTGCGCCAGCCTGGCCAGCGGCGGCCTGATCGCCCCACAGCTCGTGCGCGGCAATCCGGCATCGCTCCGCGACGAATTTGCCGACGGCGTCGGTGAGCGTTTCGTACGCATGGTGGCGGGAGCGGGAACCTACACGTTCGATCTCGTACGCCGTCACGCCCTGGCCTGCGATGCGCGCGACACCGGCTTCATCGTTCCCTTCACCGCGAAGCAGCGGCCCGCCTGCGAACAGGTCGTCCGCAACTGGCAGGGCTGGCGCGACGACGTTGAACTATTGGATACCACTGCCACGGAACGCCTGACGGGCTGCATTGGCTATTCCGGCGCGCTGCTGGACCGCAGCGGCGGCGCCGTGAACCCGCTTGCCCTGGCCCGCGAATTCGGCCGCCGAGCTGCCGAGTTGGGTGCCCGGATTTTCACCGCCACGCGCGTGCTTTCCATCGAGACCTCTGGCGCGCAGCGATTGCTGCGTACGGATCGCGGCACCGTCGTAGCCGACCGCGTCGTCCTTGCCGCGAATGGGGGGAACATGATGCTCGCCCCGCAGCTGGCGCGCACCGTGCTGCCGCTGGCCGTGCGCGAAGTGGCCACAGTCCCGCTGCCCGACGATCTGCGCCGCCGGATTCTTCCCGAAGGTCACGCCATGACCGATCGCGGGCCCGATATCTTCACGATCCGCTACGATGCACAAGGTCGCCTTGTCACGGCAGCGACGATGCCTTGGGGTCGCAACCCGGCATCACTGGACCGGGCCGTCAATGCCCGCCTTGCCCGCCGCATTCCCGGTTGGCGCGCAATGACGCTGGAATATGCCTGGACCGGCACGGCCTGGCTCAACGCCGACCTGCAGCCGCGCTACGTCCGCGTGGACGAGACGACGCTGGCGGTGCAGGCCTGCAACGGCCGCGGCGTGGCTCTGGCAGGGCCGATCGGACGCGACATCGCGGCCTGGGTCGAAGCGGCCGACACGCCGCTCTCGCTGCCTACCGCTGAGCCTCGCCCGATCAGCGGCTATCCGCTTGCCCGTCGCCTGCCCAATTTCGCGCTCGGTCTTGCCGCGATCAAGGGCCGGCTTGCCGCCTGAATTTCTTTCACGGAGTCGATATAGATGGTTTCCCTCGCCAATCGCATCACCGCCTCGGGCGCCAAGAGCTACGGCATGTTCGCCCGCGCTGCGGCCATTCAGGGCCGCGACCTCATCCATCTCGAACTGGGCATGCCGATCCACGACACGCCCCAGTTGATCAAGGACGCGACGATCGACGCGCTTCAGGCAGGCGAAGTCCACTACACTGATTTTCGCGGCATCGCCCCCCTGCGTGAGGCGCTCGCCCGGCGCGTGTCCGAGCATAACGGCATTCCCGTCACCGCTGACCAGGTGCTCGTCACCAATGGCCTCACGCATGCATCCTACGTCGCCTTCATGGCCACGATCGATCCGGGCGACGAGGTGATCCTGCTCGACCCGCATTATCCGCAGCACGTGGGCAAGGTGAAGCTTTGCGGCGGCACCGTGGTGCTGGCACCGATGGACGCGGAAAACGACTTCGCGCTCAACCCCGCGCTGATCGAGCCGTGCATCACGGAGCGCACCAAGGCCATCGTCATGGTCAACCCGTGCAACCCCACCGGCCGTGTCTTCACCCGCGAAGAACTGGCGGGCCTTGCCGAGCTGGCGATCCGCCACGACCTGCTGGTGATCTCCGACGAAGTCTACGAACAGGTACTGTTCGACGATGCAAAGCACATCAGCATCGCTTCGCTGCCGGGCATGGCCGAACGCACGATCACGACCTTCGCGTTCACGAAGGCCTACGCGATGGACGGTTGGCGCGTCGGCTACGTCGTCGCGGAACCCAGGTTCGTGGAAGCGATGATCAAGGTCAGCGCCAACATGGTCACCCACGTCAACACCTTCATCCAGTTCGGCGCCCTTGCCGCGATCGAGCATGCCGATGAAGTCGTTGCCGAAATGATGGCCGAAGACCGTGCCAAGCGCGACATCGTGGTCCAGGCTCTGAACCAGATGCCCGGCGTTACCTGCACCTCGCCGGAAGGCACGATCTATGCCTTCGCAAATGTAAGGGCTACCGGCCGCCCCTCGCAGGAGCTTGCAGAAGCGATCCTGGAGCATACCGGCGTGGTGGTGGAAGCGGGCAGCTTCTATGGCCCAGCCGGCGAAGGCCACCTGCGCGTCTGCTTCGGTTCGCAGACCGACGAACGCCTCAAGGAGGCGATGGAGCGACTATCCGGCTTCTTCAACGCGCGCTGATCAGAACAGGCGGAACGCGCGCCCGTGCGAGATGATCAATCTGCACGGGCGCCGTGGACAGCGACCTCTTTCAATTAATCGAGATCAATCAGCTTTTGGCGAGTCTATCCAATCCGCGCCCGCGGGAGTGCCGACCGAGTGAATGGCAGGTTTCAGCGTAAGCCGACCTTTCCATGACAACATCGGAGCGGCGTAAGTTGGTCGACACCCGCCGGAAGCGAACGCCGGATCGTGGGACAAAGGCGTCGTCCCGGCACGGTCTGCTGAACGACAGCTACCACCAGATCCGGCCGCTCGTGGGGCGATGTCCCGTTCTACTGCGTACGGCGCAAATTCGGCGTGGCTTGCGGATTTGCCGGATTCGCCACCGGATCAGGGTTAGTTGTCGATCATTCACATTGCCATCGGCTGGCGTTGCCGCGTCGGCTTCGCCGGGCCTGCTGGCTGTCCGAATTTTACGTGCCCCTGTCTGGCAGGCGTGTTCCTGACCGCCAACTCCGAAATAGCAAATGTATCACATGGCAAGCAACGCCGGCTCGGCCTAAAAGGAATCCTGGTTAGAAGTAAAACACGCTCTGATGCTCGACCTAGTGTTGCACCATCTGCTGGACCAAACGCGCAAGATCACTTCTCTCGAATGGTTTGGTCACAACGGGCACTTCCGGGTACTGACCGTCCAGAACGTCGGCATCGTAACCAGTAGTGAAAATCCATGGCTTGCCCAGCCGGTGCAATTCGTCTGCCACCGGTAGGCCCATCTGCCCCGCTATATTGATGTCCAGAATGCAGGCATCGACCTCGCTCTCCGTCACCAGCTTGAGCGCAGTCGGCAGGTCCATGGCAGGTCCGACTGGAACTAACCCGAGGCGCTGTACCAGGTCTTCCAGTTCCATGGCGATCAACGGTTCGTCCTCGACGATCAGGATGCGTGGCCCAGTGTCGTCCATCATGCGATTGCCTCTGTAGTACGCCGTCGCAATGAGTGCCCGAGCACGATACTCATCGCTGCCTAAGTGTAAGATTCACGCTTATCGCATTTTCTAGCCTTCAGGTCGATAACCAGGTTATGCTGGATGTTCGCGGCAATCGCGCCTCAGAGGGAATCTCTGCATAAAGGTTGATCAGGTGGCGCTGCGGCTGCCCGCCTCGGTTACCAGCGTGGAAATGGCGGTAACAAGCTGCGCCTCAGCAAAGGGCTTTTGAATTGCCACGCTATTGGGCAGCCCCTCGACAGGCCAATCATCCACGCGATCCGCACTGACATAGACCACAGCAATCTCGGATTTCAGTCCTCGAGCATGGCGAGCCACGTCCCAGCCGGTCGGCCCATCTCCCATCCGAATGTCGGTGATCAGGCCGGCCAAGTCCGCATGGTGAAGGTCGAGCAGCGCGAGCGCATCGGTTCCATTCGCGGCGGTTAAAATATCGTAACCGCCGTCCTCAAGCGCGGATTGCATCCCAAGTAGGATCAAGGGCTCGTCTTCGACGATTAGCACCAAAATTCCGCTGTTCATGCCTTGGCCCCTCATCGCCACCCTAAGCCATACCAGCGACTGTTAGTTCCTGCAATGCGACGAAGCGAGCGGGAAACGTTAAAAAGTGCTCAGGCCGGCAAATGCTAACCTCACCTGACGGGTCATCACGCAGGGCGCGGGCCGAACAGCGTGATTGCCGGACCCGGCTATCTCAGCCAGCGCGGCGTCAACCTAGGCAAACGCGATCATAGAGCAGCGTAGGTAGGTAGCGTGGCGGTGACGGCAAGCAGCGTCCTCTTTTGTATTGCCAGTTCGCCGATGCAAATGACCGCAACGTCGGCGGAACGGGATCGGCAGCTTCATGACATTCGGTCGGCGGCGCCTGTCAAATTTGGACGTTCGCGCCGTCACGGGGAAACGGCCATATCTGGTCGCGACCTCCCACCACCCGTTGAACCCACCGGACAAAACCGACGTTCGCGAGCCTTCCCGGGAATGGCAGGTCCCTATTCAACACCCGACATTCCTGAGCCCCGCTCAGCGTTCCAGGAATGCATGATTGGCCGGCAGGCGACTGTCCGGTTCAGAGCGAGGTGGCGGGGATAGCTGACACTCACTCAGCGGCGGCTGCTGGCAGTAGACGACCATTATCGCCGTTCACACCAGAAATTCCGATACCCAGGTGCGGAAGGGCCGCTTTCTCAACGGTGTCGACCGCGATTGGGCATTAACCTCAAGCGCTGCGGTCGCCGAATTTTGCCATGGCCTGGCATTAGGAGCAGATCGTCTTGATCCCGCCAGCGGGACTTGCTGTTCGCGCTCCCGTAGACCCGTGGTTAGCCTTAATTGATCTAGTCAAGGATGTTTGAGGATTGAAAGCCATGGTAGGTTCCTGATCTTCTCTGTCCGAACGAAACTCACTGCCGCCGATGGGGTTCTATCGTTATCCCTGCAAATATAGGAAAGGACCGGCGATGGATGACCAGCACGGCCGCATGAAAATGGGCTTCGGTCGGTTTGCCGCAATGATCGCGACCTCGACCGTCGTCATGTTCGGCCTGATGTATCTCAACACATACGCGACGAGCCACGTTGAGTTCAGTCAGACGCGGACCTGGATGGCGGTCGTGATGGGCGCGGCGATGGCCGTAATCATGCTGGGCTTCATGTGGAGTATGTACCCCAACGTGCGCGTCAAGACCGGCATCCTTATCGGCAGCGCAGTGATATTCGCATTCGCGCTCTGGCTGGTCCGAAGCCAGGAAACGGTCGACGACGTGTCCTACATGAAGGCAATGATCCCTCACCATTCGATCGCGATCATGACCAGCGAACGGGCTCACATCAAGGACCCCGAGGTCCGCAAGCTTGCCGACGGTATCATCGACGCGCAGATTCGCGAGATCGCCCAGATGAAGCGGATGATAGCTAGGCTAGAAGCCACGCCGCACCCTGCTAACGCCCCCGATCTGCCATCGTACCGCGACTTGAAGAGAGCGCCGCCTGAACCGGAAACAGACAAGAGCACCGGGATCGATACGTTGCAGCCGGTGTCGTGATTTGCTCTGGCTTCTCTGGCGCGACCCCTAGGTGAGGCCTAGGCCACTCGCAAGGTGGAGGCTCCGAGGGGAATAAATCACACACCACGCAACTGCCGGCGATACTCTGTAGTTCTGTTTGCAAGTTGCGAAACAATCACGCAAAGTCGAAGTTGGGGGGCAAGCGGAGTGACTTGCCATGGCGCATGACGACGACACAGTGCATTACGATGGCCCCTCTGGTGGCTTCGGTTCGCTCAAAAGCGTGGCACGAATCTTCGGTAAGGAGTGGGCCACGCCGATGGCGCTTGAGACGCTGCGCCGTCAGAACAAGCCCGGCGGCTTCATGTGCGTCTCATGTGCCTGGACCAAGCCCGAGCACCCTCATCCGGCTGAATTTTGTGAGAATGGTGCGAAGGCGACGCTATGGGAACTGACGACGCGCACGTGTGGGCCGTCGTTTTTCGCGAACCACACTGTCAGCGAGCTCAAAGAATGGAAGGACTACGACCTCGAGCAGACCGGGCGACTGACCCACCCAATGCGCTATGACCCGGCGAACGACAGGTATGTCCCGGTGAGCTGGGAAGAGGCCTTTATCGCGATTGGCGCGGAGCTGAAGGCGCTCGATCCCAAATCAACCGTCTTCTACGCGTCGGGTCGCGCCAGCCTGGAGACCTCATATCTCTATGCGCTATTTGCGCGCCTATACGGGCACAACAACCTGCCCGATAGTTCGAACATGTGCCACGAGACGACCTCGGTTGGGCTGAAGAAGGTGACGGGATCGCCCGTCGGCACATGCCAGCTCAAGGACTTCTCCTTGTGCGACGCCATCTTTTTTTTCGGCCAGAACACCGGCACCAACAGCCCTCGCTTCCTCCACACACTCAAGGATGCGGTCGAGCGCGGGTGCAAGATCGTGACGTTCAACCCGGTGCGGGAGAAGGGACTGGTCGAGTTCATCGACCCGCAGAACCCGGTCCAGATGATCACGCAGAAACCGACAGAAATCTCGTGCCTCTACTATCAGGTCAGGCCAGGTGGCGACATCGCGGCGATTATGGGGATGATCAAGCACGTCCTTACGGTCGAGGAGCGGCAATGGGCCGAGGCGGAACATCACCTGCTCGACGTCGACTTCATCGCCCAGCATACCCATGGTTTCGCCGACATGGTCACCAAGGTGAAAGCGACGCCGTGGGAGGAGATCGAGGCGGAGTCCGGGCTGTCGCGGGCGGAGATGGAGGCCGCAGGACAGGTTTATTGCGACGCGGGCAAGGTCATAGGCATCTATGGCATGGGGCTGACGCAGCACGTGCATGGTTCCCAGACGATCGGCATGCTGGTCAACCTGCTGCTGCTGCGCGGCAATATCGGCGTCGAGGGTGCCGGCATTTCGCCGGTGCGCGGCCATTCCAACGTCCAGGGACAGCGCACTGTCGGCATCTCTGAGAAGCCCGAACTTGTACCCTACGACTATCTCAAGCGGATCTTCGATTTCGACCCGCCGCCCGAAAAAGGTGTTAACACCGTCGAGGCGTGCGAGGGCATCGTCGACGGTACCATCCGCGCCTTCATCGGCCTGGGCGGCAACTTCGTTCGTGCCATCCCCGAGCGCGAGAAGATGGAGCAGGCCTGGACGCGCATGCGCCTCACCGTCCAGATCGCGACCAAGCTCAACCGCAGTCACCTGATCAACGGCGAGGTCGCCTATCTGCTTCCTTGCCTCGGCCGATCGGAAGAGGACATGCAGGAGGGCGGCCCGCAGAGCGTCACCATGGAGGATTCCCTATCGATGATCCACGGATCGGTCGGCAAGCGCAAGCCAACCAGCGAGCATCTTTTGTCCGAACTGGCGATCGTGGCGGGCATCGCCAAAGCGGCGCTTCCACCCAAACCGACAATCAAGTGGGACGAATGGGTCGCAGACTACGGCAAGGTCCGCGACCTGATCGAGGCGACTTATCCGGACAAATTCAAGGATTTCAACGCGCGGATGTTTACGCCCGGCGGCTTTTTCAAAGGAAATCAGGCGCGCGAGCGGATCTGGAAGACGGACAGCGGAAAGGCGGAGTTCACCACGCCAACGACGCTGAGCGCGATGGGCGTGCCCGACAAACCGGGACGCTACCGGCTGATCACGATGCGCTCGAACGACCAGTTCAACACGACGATTTATGGCTATTCGGATCGCTTGCGCGGAATAGAGGGTACGCGCGACGTGCTGTTGATGAGCCCCAAGGAAATCACGGCGGCCGGCCTTCACGAGGGTCAGATCGTCAGCCTCGCCAGCGACGCCGACGATGGCGTGCACCGGCAGGTGGATGGGCTGACGGTTACGCCGTTCGACCTTCCGGATGGTTGCCTTGGCGCATACTACCCGGAGATGAACCCGCTGGTGCCGCTGTGGTATCACGATAAATTGTCGAAGACCCCAGCGGCGAAGGGGGTTCCGGTGCGGATCGTAGCGGAGGTGAGCGTTGGCCGGCCGGCGGGACGGTCGTAGGGGCCGATGCCAAGAAATCGCCTACGCTTAGCGGCGCTCAGCCTGCCTCTGCTGCTCGGCGGTTGCGCGGCACTTCAACTCGGCGTGGCGAACCACGCCGGGCCGGTCGCGGCAGAGCAGTGGCATTTGTACCTCATCGTCGCCGTCGTGCTCGTTTTCGTTGCTGGACCGGTGTTGCTGCTCGTGCCGCTGATCGCCTGGCACTACCGGCAATCGAACAAGAATGATGCCTATCGTCCCGATTGGGGCTTTTCCTGGCCGCTGGAGATCCTTGTCTGGATCCCGCCGATCGGCATCGTCATCGGACTTGCTTTCCTGCTGTGGAGCGCCACCCACCGGCTTGACCCCTATCGCCCGCTCGCCGCCACGCAGCGCCCACTTGAGGTACAGGTCGTGGCTTTAGATTGGAAATGGCTGTTCATTTACCCCGAAGAAGAAGTCGCGACTGTAAATCGGCTCGTCATACCCGTCGGTCGGCCGGTCCACCTCAGCCTGACGAGCGGAACCGTGATGCAATCGCTCCTCATTCCCCAACTCGCCGGACAGATTTACGCCATGGCGGGTATGACGACACACCTGAACCTCGCCGCCAGTCGCCCCGGCTTGTTCCGCGGGCAGAACACGCAGTTCAACGGCCGCGGGTTCCAGGACCAGAAATTCGACGTGGTAGCCGCCGACGCCGCCGCCTATGAGCGATGGGTTGCCGGCGTGCGGGCCGGCGGGCGGCCGCTTGACGGGGCAGCCCTGAAGCGGATCACGGCGCAGTCGGTAATGCCCACGCCGCAGCTATTCTCCGGCGTTCCGCCGGGTTTGTTCCGGTCCATCGTCGCTACCAGCACGCAGGAGAGCCCCCGTTGAGCACACCCGTATGGCCGGCGGTGCTGGGCCGCTTCGGATGGCATGACTTGCCCCTCGTCCGGGCCTGGCAGGAGCCGACGATCAACCAACTGATCGGCGCGGGCGCCGGGGCGATGGTGGTGATCGGCGCGCTCGCGGTCGCGGTGCTGCTGACGGTGACGGGGCGCTGGCGGTGGCTGTGGTCCGAATGGCTCACAAGCCTCGATCACAAGAAGATCGGCATCATGTACGTCGTGATCGCTTTTGTAATGCTGTCGCGCGGGCTGATCGAGGCCAATCTGATGCGGTTGCAGCAGGCGAGTGCGATCAAGGCGCCCGGGATCGTCGCGCCCGAGCATTTCGCCGAACTGTTCAGCACGCATGGTTCGATCATGATATTTTTCATGGCTATGCCGTTCCTGACCGGCGTGATGAACTATCTCGTGCCGCTGCAGATCGGCGCGCGCGACGTCGCCTTCCCGCTGCTCAACGCGATCGGGCTTTGGCTGACCGGAGCGGGCGCTGCGCTGATGATGGTCAGCCTGGTGATCGGCCGCTTTTCGACTGGCGGGTGGAGCGGGTATCCGCCGTACACCGAGATCGGCTTCAATCCCGGCGTCGGACCCGATTACTGGATCTGGGCGGTGACGCTCGGCTCGATCGCCTCGACCATCGCCGGGATCAACATTGCCGTCACCATCTACAAGATGCGTTGCCCCGGCATGCGCCTGATGCGAATGCAGATGTTCTGCTGGACGAGCCTGTGCACTGCAATGCTGATGGTATTCGCGATGCCGCCGCTGACCGTTGCCACCGCGCTCCTCGCACTCGATCGCTATCTCGGCTTCCACTTCTTCACCAATGCCCTTGGCGGCAACATGATGAACTATGCCAACCTCTTCTGGATGTTCGGCCATCCGGAGGTTTACATTGTGATCCTGCCCGCGTTCGGGATCTGGTCGGAGGTCGTATCGACCTTTTCCTCCAAGGAGCTGTACGGCTATGTCTCGCTCGTGATCGCCACCATGGCGATCGCGGTGCTATCGTTCACGGTATGGCTGCACCATTTCTTCACTATGGGACAAAGCCCCAGCATCAACGCCGCCTTCGGAATCGCCACTATGGCAATCGGGGTGCCGACCGGCGTGAAAATTTACAACTGGATCTGGACGATGTTTCGAGGCGAGGTGCGCTTCACCGTGCCGATGCTTTACGCGCTCGCTTTTATGATGACCTTCGTTTTGGGCGGATTCACCGGCATTATTCTAGCGTTTCCGCCGCTCGACTATCTGGTCCATAACACGACTTTTCTTGTCGCTCACTTTCATAACATGCTGGTCCCCGGCACACTTTACGGTCTGATCGCGGCGTACACCTTCTGGTTCCCCAAGGCATTCGGATTTCGGTTGGACGAGCGCTGGGGGCGTGTTGCGTGCGGGTGCTGGGTCGTCGGTTTCTATCTCGCCTTCATGCCGCTTTACGTGCTCGGCGCGGCGGGTTTGGCACGGCGCACGCAGGCGGTAACGGAGCTTTCCTATCGCCCGTGGCTCTACACCGCTGAACTTGGGGCTGTCATCCTGTTCTGCGGCCTAGTTGCTTTGTTCATTCAGCTCTGGGTCAGCATCCGCGACCGCGCCGTCAATCGGGTCGCGCTGGGCGACCCGTGGGACGGGCGTGGCCTGGAATGGTCTATTTCCGCGCCGCCCCCAAAGTATAATTTCTCGCACCTGCCACACGTCGAACAGCGCTACGCCTTCTACGACGACAAGCGCAAACATGCGCCATACGCACGGCCGCCGCATTATCAAGCGATCACGATGCCGAAGAACAGCGCAGTGGCGCCGTTCCTCGGCGTCGCCGGCGCCGCCACGAGTTTCGCGCTTGTCTGGTACATGTGGTGGCTAGCCATCCTCGGCGTCGTCACCATCGTCGCCACGGTCATCGCGCGCAGTTTTGCGCGCAACATCGAGCATGTGATCCCGGCGGACGAGGTCGCACGTACGAACGACGCCTGGCTTGGGGAGGTCGCGCGGACACGCCCGGTCCCACGCGAACTTGAGACCAGCCCTGCCAACCAGGGCCTCGCCAGGGTGCGTGCGTGAGCACCGGTGACGCCGTCCATGCCGGGCTCAACCTCGGCGATACTGATCGCGAGACGCACGCGGCTGCGGGGGGCGATCTGTTCGGTTTCTGGATGTTCCTCATGAGTGACGCGGTCATCTTCGCGTTGCTCTTCGCAACCTACGGCGTCATGCTGCCCGCAACCGCCGGCGGGCCGACACCTGCCAGCGAGTATAAAATCGGGCCGACCCTCCTCGAGACGATGCTGCTGCTCACAAGCAGCCTTACCTATGGCATGGCGTCAATGGCGATGAAGTATGGCGCGTCGAATGTGCGGATCGGCGCCTGGCTAGCCGTGACACTGGTATTGGGACTGATGTTCCTCGGCCTTGAAATGCACGATTTTGCCGACATGTTCGCGCACGGCGCCTATCCAGCACGTAGCGGCTATCTCTCCGCTTTTTTCGGCCTGGTGCCGCTACACGGGCTGCACGTCTTGCTAGGAAGCCTTTGGCTGGTGGTGATGATGGCGCAGTTGCGCGTCTTCGGCGTCGATGCACGCGTGAAGATCAACCTGCTTCGCCTCGGGCTCTTTTGGCATTTCCTCGATATCGTCTGGATCGCGATCTTTTCGTCGGTCTACCTGCCGGGGCTGATACGATGAGCACGCGCGACGATGAGCGGCGGCGTGAGCTCCGCACCTATCTTTTCGGTTACGCGGCCGCGCTGGGGCTGACCGGCGCTGCTTTTGCCGCTGTGCATTGGCGGGTAGCGGAAGCGCCGAAAGTTTTCGCGCTTGTTCTGACTCTGGCACTGGTGCAGATAGTGGTGCAGTTCCGCTGCTTCCTCCACATCAGCCTGGCGCGCTCGTCGCGAGACGACCTTCAGCTAATTCTTTTCTCGGCGCTGATTGTAGCATTGATGGTCGGCGGCACGCTGGTGACCCTGTTCAACTTGCACGAAAGGATGATGTGACCTCGCGTCCGAACGGCAATCACATCCGGTGCTCTGAAGGCTCTGCAAGTTCCACTTGCAAATTGTAGAGCCTAGAAGCTTTTGGCGCTGCCGCGATAGTGAGAATGGTCTTGCTGAGTGTCGCCGATCCAGTCACCTTGCGGGCGATTTCATCCAGTAATGGACATTCCGCCCCAAGCGTCCTCATAAACCTTCAGTAGATGCTCGCGATCGGCTTGGCTGGACAGGCCCTCACAGGCCCGCTCAAGCGCATCGGCAGCTTCGTTGCGGCAATTTTCATGCGCTTCGGCAGCAACCGAAGCCAGCGAACCCAGCGCCTTTTGCAACCGAATGCCGACTTCGACTACGCCGGCCCCATCGCGCGAGATCGGACGAAAGATATCCTCGATCAGGTCGGAGAAATTGAACGGGGGCAAGTAGACGCCAGCAGGAACGGCGAATTCTGCCTTCGGCTCGTGGCGCAGCATCGCCGCCAGGATGCGAGTGCCGGCTTCTATCACCGCGATAGCGGTGCCGGGGTCATTGACTGCCGGCGACAGCGCCCGCGAGGCGATCTCGGAAAGCACGACCAGCCCGAAACGCGGATCATGATCGAAGGCGCGGTTGGGCGATACCGTGAAAGCATCCACTATGCGCGCCCGCTGGTCCTGGTCGAGCGGTTCCAGCGACCAGGCGATCACGCGCCCGGGTTCGGCGAAGGCGCCGGGAAGAGCGGAAAGTGTGATGACCGCTCCGGTGTCTCTTGCGACATCGCCGAGTTGCCCAATATCGATATGCGTAATCCGGCCGATCTTGGGATGTACGATTCTGATCGCTTCATGCGGAGCGCTTGTCTGCTCGTTCGTGCCGAAACGTGGGCGCAGCGCCATCATTTCCACCGCGCGTGATGCTGCCCGCTCGACCCGCCCTATCGTATCGCCAACGCGGCCGAACTGGGTGATATGCTGGATCCACCGCAAGAACGTGATCACGATCACCACGATAACAAGGATTGTACCAGCAAGCAGTATCACGCGACCCGTCTCGCCGTAGAGGCCGGTGGACAGGGCGATGATCCCGGCAACGGCGAAGAGGAAGCTTCCCAGGAATGTCGCGAGCGCGTTCTGAGCGGTGGTGTCATCGACCAGAAGCTGAACGGCACGCGGCGTGATGTTACTGGTGGCGCCGGCATAGGCGGACACCATCGCCGTCAGCGAGAACGTCGTGACCGCAAGCATGCTCGAGGCGAGCACGTTGAGAATATTGTCCACGGACTGCGCGCCCACGCTTGCCGCAAATTCGTACGATATCGTGTGGCCCGCCAAGGCGCCCGCAAGAGACAGTGCCAGCGCGAAAAAGCAGAACAGTGCAGCCCTGAACCACATGCGCCGCGTCAGCAGACGCAGAGCCCATTGCCACTGTTTCATACAGGTCCTTCCCGCCCGTGAATTTCGATAGGAAAATGCCCCCCGGCGGCGCGGTTCCCCCTCATTGCGCCTCGCCTTCTTGTTTCGCTGCACAGAGGCGCCATCGCCGCAGCAAGGGCGGCATCGTCAAACCCTGCACGAAAATCGAGAAGGCCACTACGCCAAAGGTTACAACGACGATTTCCCCGCGCTCAGCCACGTTGGACGGTACGGCGAGCGCCAGCGCCAGGCCAACTGCGCCGCGCAAACCACTCCACATAATGACATGCTGATACCGGGAAGAAACCCGTAGCTGGGTTGAGGTGAAGATGGCGCAGATCGAATATACAGCGCCAGCACGGCCTACCAGCGTCAGGATGATCGCGGCTAGCAGCGCGCTTGAGAACAGAGCGAGCGGCTGATGCGCCTCATGCGCACCGACCAGTATGAAAAGGCATGAATTTACCAGGAACGCCGCGTATTCCCAGAATCCCAGAACGTGGGGGCGCCCCGTATCCGAGATCGATCCCATGAACCCCAGATTGCCCACCAGCATACCGGCGGCGAGAGCAGCGAACACCCCCGAGGCACCCAGGTGCTCCGCAGCCAGGAATGATCCCCACGCCGCCACCGTCGTCAGCGTAATTTCGACGAGATGGTCGGTTGTGCGGCCGGCAAGCAAGAGAATGGCACCGGCAACCGCAGCACCCACGAGAACGCCGCCGAAGACCGTCCACGCGAAGGTTCCCGCCACATGCATGGGCTGAAGATTTTGGTCTTCGGCCACCGCAAGAAGCAATGCAAAACCGACCGCGGCCACACCATCGTTCAGCAGACTCTCGGACTCGACGATCATGCCCAGACGTTTCTCGACGTGTAATTCCTTGAATGCGGCAATCACGGACACCGGATCGGTCGCTGCAATCAGCACCCCAAAGAAGGCCGCCCCCAGCCAACTCCACCCCGCCAGCCAGTGCATGCCCGCCGCGACGACGCCAGCGGCTATTCCAACGCCTGCGAACGCAAGAACGACTGTTAGGGGCAACTCGCGGCGAAAGCGCTTCCATTCCAGCTGCAGCGCGGCCTCGAAAATAAGAGGCGGTAAAAAGACGTTGAATATTAGCTCACGAGAGAGCGGCAAGGAGACGGCCAGCGGGGATAGGGCGAGCAGAGCGCCCGCAGCCACCAGTCCCGCGGTGTAGGGCAAGCCAATCCGTCGTGTGATCATAGCCACCAAGGATGCTACGACGAGGATAAGTCCGAAATCGCCGAAACCAAATCCCCGCACCCTTGATCAGCCCCTACCGGATGTGAGAGCCGGTGACGCACGACGAGCGGCATGCCTGCGCCCCTGACTGCATCCGCGCGATCGGGAGTCCGAGAGACAAGCGAGGGTCATGCTTGCCCCGACGGCCCACCAGGCCGCACGAGGGGCAACGGTTCCTTGAAAGTGTTGGTGACATACGGGAAGGGGATTTCAATTCCGGCCTTGTCGAGCGCCGCCTTGATCGCGCGCACGACCGCATCGCGCGATGCATGCATGTCGGACGGTTTCGACCCTGCCCCCCAGCGAACAAGAAAGTCGATGGAGCTAGAATTGAATTCGCGGGCGAAGGTGTCCACGCGCCTGGACTGGTCGATCATCTCAAGCGCCTCGACAGCGTTGCGGATGACCTCCCGCGCGATTTCGAGATCAGTGTCGTAGGCGACGCCGACGACGATTTCATGGCGGCGGTGCTGCTTGTCGGTCAAAATCTCGACCGGGTTCTTGAACAGCGTGGAATTGGGCATGATCGTCAATTCATTGGAAAGCTTTCGAACATGGGTCTCGCGTAGCGAAATGTATTCTACCCTTCCGATGATCCCCTCACATTCGATAACATCCCCGATCCGCATTTTCTTGCGGATCATGATGATGATACCGGCCAGGAAATTCTGGAAGAAGTCCTGGAAGGCGAAACCCACAGCGATAGTGCCCACGCCAAGACCCGCAACCAGACTGGCAGGGGTCAGCCCCGGCAGAACGATCGTCGCTGCGATCATCAGGCCGATAATCCAAGTGCCAATCGAAACTACGGTGTCGATAAGCTGTTTCAGGCTCTCGCGGATGTGAGCATTATGGGTGATTCGAGCCGTCAAACGGCGCAGCATTCGCGACACCAGCCCGGTGAGAGCTATAATCAGCAGCGCGATAACCATATTTGGTAATAGCGCCACCAGGCCGATCCACATCGACCACAGCTGCTTTGTCAAAACATCCAGGCTGTTCATGGCGCGCCTCTATGCCCCATCAATGATCGCGTAGAGGATAGCAACGACCCATCGCCACGAATGATCCCATTCATGCAGGCACCGGCGGCGGCGGCACCGATGGCAATTTGCCTCAGGCAGTTTCTCACCGAGGTACAAACGTGTGAGGTGAATCCGGAACCGGCGCGTGGCTGGATACTTGACTGCTTATGCTGTTTGACGATCCTGCTGGTCTGTTGCGTGTGCTGGTAGTCGCCGTGCTCGCCTTGCAGGCTTGATCTGCATTTTGCGGGGCGCAGGCAAACGTGCGCTCGCCAAACTCAATGCATTCGACCTTGTAGTAACGGTGGCGCTTGGCTCGACGCTGGCGACCGTACTGCTGTCAAAAGATGTCGCGTTGCTCGAAGGGCTTCTGGCCTTTGGCGTGCTGGCGCTTCTGCAATGGGCCGTGTCCCGCCTGTCGGTAACCTCAGCTCGTTTCCGTGCGCTGGTTCGCAGCGAACCACGTTTGCTGTTTGAACATGGCAAAATTCGCCGTGATGCCATGCGCGACGAACGTGTGACGACTGGAGAGATCGAAGCAGCCATTCGCGCGGCGGGCATAGGCCGGACAGAGGATGTTGGCGCGGTGGTGCTCGAAACCGATGGAAGCCTTAGCGTCATCGCCGGCAGCGACAAGGTGCTGACTGTGCTCGCCGGCGTGAGCCGCTAGGAGGATGGGGGCGTCGCAGGATCCTTCGCGCGAAGACCTGGCGCAGGATCGCACGGACCTTGCGGAAGACCGCACCGTCCTTGCCCACGAACGAAGTTTTGCGGGTTGGGTGCGAACGGGCATGGCGGCCGTGGGCATCGTACTGGGATTTAACGCATTATTCCAGATGGTGGAGCCGAAATGGCTCGCCAAGCTGATTGCCTCGATCTTCCTGCTGATCGCCGTTTTTATATTCTTATCGGCGCAGCGTCGGGCATGCCGGGCAATGGGGAGGCTCGAAGCTCACAAGGTTGCGGCCCTGGCCCCGATACGGATCAAGCTGATGGCATGGTCACTGACGTTGGCAACGGTCGTGCTGGGAGCAGCCTTGTGGTTTCTCGCGTAAGCTGTTCGCCGCCTTAAAAAGTGCGGCGCCCTTGCCCTGCGCTGCCGATGGGTGGTATGATATCGATAGGTCGAGAACCCAATAAGGGAGGTCGCCATGGAATTGATCCAGGCCGGTATGGAAGCTGCCGCCGAGATTCTCGCGAGCCTACTGCTTGTGGTTGCTGCTGCCTGCGGCAGCGTGGCCATCACCAAGAGATTGCACCACCGATGGATCGGCGCGATGCTGATGACCATGCTGATGACCATGCTGATGACCATGCTGATGGCTCTTATTGCCGTGACGAGCATCCTTGGCAATCACATACAGGGCATAATCCTAGCATTCGCAATAGCGACAACCTTGGTGATGGTGGTCTGGGCAATATTCGAAGGTCAAGCCGTGCAAGCACATGCCAAGGCGCAAAAGGCTCCCCGGTGGAATTACCCCGCCCTCACAGCCCAAATCGGCGAGCGACGTAGGCCGTTACCAAATGAACTGCGCCAGCTTCTTCGCAGGCTCGCCCGCGAGCTGGTCACAGAAGGCATGTCGGTGCGCGCACGCGCGAGCTACTTGAAAAGGGTTGCCCGAGCGTGCTTGAAAAATTGAACATATGACTTGGGGACACAGTGATTAGAAGGGGAAAAATAACGTGATTGCCGCTACGGCCGCGAGCAGCGGTAATCAGGTTCAGCGGCAAGCCAATCCGCACGAAGTCCATATAGCGATACCACGCCATCTGGTAGACGATCACATTGGTCTGATACCCGAAAGGTGTGGCGAATGCTGCGCTTGCCGCCATCATCACCGCCACTAGAAAAGGCCTGGGACTGACGCCCAGGCTGTTGGCAAGCGCGACCGCGATGGGTGTGACGAGAACCGCCACCGTCGCGTTGCTGAGCAGTTCGGTAAGCACCATGGTGACGATGTAAAGCACCACGAGCGCTATCAGCGGGCTAAGGCCCTGAACCATTCTGATAAGCAGCGCCGAAGCTTCCGCTAAGTTGGCGGCCTTGACCGAAGGGCTCAATGACCTCGGAATGACGGCTGTCGGCGTAAGCTGACGGTCTCAGCAGCGCACAGGAATGGCGAGAGTTGGTCGGCAAGCGACGCGCCCCAGCAGCAATTATCTCAGTATCCGCACTCCCAACACGACAGTCGCCTACCGGCCAAATAGGTCATTTACAGGGGACATACCCTTACCAGCTGCGTGTTGAAGTCGGGCATTTGATTGAGGGGGCCATCGCAAAGCGATGGGTCCAATCAGCCTTTCCAATAAATGTTGTGCAGGGGAGGATCAGCGCTGCGCAGGCTTGACGGCTCCACGCTGATCCTGCCTTCCCGTAGTGCTCCTTACCCGTAGCAAGCCGGAGTCACTGTGCAACGTAGCGTCAGCCTCGCGTGCAACGCATACGATGCCACCGCCAACCGACCGATTCGGAAAAGCTTCCTGTCACGTAAGCTGAATACCCACTTGTTAACGCAACAAGTCCTTGATGACAAACGGCAATATCGGACAAGAAACCTTCATGTAAACGATATGGCCTAATGCTACCCAAATCTGTATTTAGCGAATAAGAACAAAGGGACCGCTAAATGACCCGCGTTGCGCTCTATGCCCGATATTCCTCCGACAACCAGCGCGACGCGTCGATCGAGGATCAGTTCCGCATTTGCCGTGAACGGGCGGACCGCGAGGGATGGCAGATCGTGGCGGCGTACAAGGACGCTGCGATTTCCGGCTCCAGCATAGTCCTGCGCCCCGGCATCCAGTCGCTGCTGCAGGACGCGCAAGGCGGTCACATCGACGTCATTCTGGCAGAAGCGCTGGATCGGCTTTCCCGCGACCAGGCGGACATCGCCACCGTCTACAAGCACCTCCAGTTCGCCGGGGTGCCGATCGTCACCCTCGCCGAAGGCGAGATCAGTGAACTTCATGTCGGCCTCAAGGGCACGATGAACGCCCTCTTCCTCAAGGATCTCGCGGCCAAGACCCATCGCGGTCTGCGCGGCCGGGTCGAAGAGGGAAAGTCCGGCGGCGGAATTTGCTATGGCTATAATGTCGTGAAGCAACTCGACGCACGCGGCGAACTCATTCGCGGCGACCGCGAGATCAACCAGGCCGAAGCCGGGATCGTACGCCGCATCTTCCGCGATTTTGCATCGGGCGTTCCGCCTCGCACCATCGCACGCAAACTGAATGAAGAGCATGTACCCGGGCCAGGCGGCAAGCCATGGAACGATACGACGATCCGTGGGCATGTGAAGCGCGGCACCGGGATCGTGAACAATGAACTTTATGTGGGCCGACTGATCTGGAACCGGCTGCGCTATATCAAGGACCCTTCGACCGGCAAGCGTGTCTCCCGCCTCAACCCGCGATCGGAATGGATCATTCGCGACGTGCCGGACCTTCGCATCGTCGATGACGAACTCTGGCAGTCGGTCCGGGCGAAGCACGAGGACATCGCGGAGAAATTCACGAACGTATCGGAAGGCGTGCAGAACAGTCAGCGCAACCTCCTGAATGGCGCCCGGCGCCCTCGCACGATGCTGTCAGGCCTGGTGTATTGCGGTTGCTGCGGAGGCCCCTACTCGCTTCGCGGCGCGAACCGTTTCGTATGCTCCACGCATGTCAGCAAAGGCACCTGCGACAACAATCGCACGATCAGCCGCGACGAGCTCGAGAAGCGGGTGATCGCGGGCCTTAAGGACCGCTTGATGGCGCCTGAGG